>NZ_QRQB01000008.1:0-74071 GCF_003475785.1 Coprobacillus sp. AF33-1AC
CCCCCTGGTCCCAAACCAGGTGCACTACCAAGCTGTGCTACTTCCCGCTGTTGCCTTATCTATTATACGGATTTATATATATAAATCAAGTAAAATTTCAAAAATATTTATATTTTTTATATAAATAAAAAAGATCTTATTCTTTTTAGGAATGTAGATCTTTGATAGATGGATTATTTATGATGGCTCCCGTATCTTTAAATGATGATCCATGACAGGGACATTCGTAGTGTTGACCTATTTTTTTTTAAATGACATCCTAGATGAGGACATCTTTTTCCTTTAGTAAAGAGAAAATGATAAAGGACAATACCCATTTGTTTAAAAACGGGGATGAGAGGATATGGACGATATGGTTTAAATCATATCTGATATAATTTTGGCTGCAAGCATTGAAGAAGTAAAGCCCCATTCGTTATATCCTGTAGCAACATATAGATTGTGCGATAAAATGCTGTATTTACCAATATAAGGGATTTGATCAAGTGACATACAATCTTGATTAATCCATCTTTTTACTTCTATTGCTTGAGGAAAATGTGTTGCTACAAATTGTTCAATTTCCTGATAAAGATTTTTTGTACATCCAGTTCTTTTAGATGGACTTACTACAAGTGTATAGTCACCATAACTTCTTAAGGAAAGGGACCATATGCCTCAAGATACATGTTGTCTAGAGGTTTAATGTTTTTATATGCAATAATAGCACTTTTTTGTTGATATAATTTTAAGGGATATAGGCCTTTTATTTTCAAAATTGGATAGTGAGTGGCTACGATGATCATATTTGCTTTAATTTTGTATTGATGTGTATAGGCACTATGGTTTTCTATTTTGATGATGCGTGTATTTTCATATATATTGAGATTTTGTGCTAGACAGTGAATTAATTTTAAGGGATTGATTTGTAATTGATTTTTGAAACCAATCATATAATTATTTTGATATTTTTTAAATAAATAAGGAATTTTTAATTTTTTGTATGCATTTATCTCAGCTTCAAGTTCAGAAATATTTTTACTAAAAATATAGTGATCTTTTATTTCTAAATCAAAATCATATTTTTTGCTTAAGTCTATATATTGATTAAGAGAATATTGCATAGCTTGATAATATAATTGAGCTTTCTTTTTGCTAAGTTTATGATAGATTAAACCATGTTGACTTGTTACTTTAGCTGTAGCGTGACCTGTACTTCCTTGACCGATATGCCTTGCTTCAACAATCGTTATTTTTTTATTTGTATCTTTTAGAAAGTAAGCAGTAAGAATGCCGGTTAAACCACCACCGATAATTAAAATATCAGTAGTGAGATTGTTTTTTAGAGTAGGATATGTTTTGTATGGTTGATACCAAATCGTATTCATATAATCACCATTATTATTCTTAATTAAAATAAAAAAAATATACATATGAGATGTATATTTTATTGAGTTAAATTTTTGCTTGTTTCTTTCACAATATAAATAGGACGTTGTTTACTTTCTAAATAGTCCTTGGTTGTATACTGTCCAATAATTGCAACAAATAACATTTGTAGACCACTTAGAAATAAAATGAGACATACAAGTTTAAAAAATTGTGAAGTATGGAAGACTAACCCAAATAATATAATAACAATAGAAATTATCATAATCATACAACCAATATTTCCAATCCATACAACAGGTGCAGTTGAAAAAGAAAACATACCTTCTAGTGCATAAGAAAAGAGTTGTCTAAAGTTCCATTTGGAATGACCAGCAGCTCTTGCTACATTATGATATTCAATCCATTTAGTATCAAAGCCAACAAAAGAAAATAGACCTTTCATATAACGATTATATTCCTTAAGTTCTAAAATGGCATTGACCATTTGTCTTGACATCATTCTAAAATCTCCAGCGCCATCTGACATATCCATTTTACATATTTTTTGCATGATTTTATAAAAACTATGTGATAAAAAATTACGAAGTTTACCTTCACCAGTGCGATCAACTCTTTTTCCGGCGCAACAATCATAACCTTCCTGATTGACAGCGTGATACATTTCTTTTAGTAAGTAGGGAGGATGTTGTAAATCAGCATCCATGATGACAACATAGTCACCATTAGCTTTTTTTAATCCTGCAAACATAGCGGCTTCTTTACCAAAGTTTCTAGAAAATGAAACGAATTCACAATGCTGATCTTGATTACAAAGAATTCTTAAAAAATCTTTGGTATGATCACTTGAACCATCATCAATAAATAAGATCTCATAGGTAATATTTTTTATTCTTTCTAATGTTTGTTTGACTTGTTGATAAAATAAAGGTAATACTTCTTCCTCGTTAAAACAAGGAACAATGACACTGATTTTATTCATAAATAATTCCCTCCTTTTGGGTAAAAATATGTGTTTTACATAACCAATAATTACTTATAACAGTAACAATACTGACAATGATTTTAGATATCATGTTAGGTATGCTTAATAAATCAATAAATAAGGCTAATGATACATTTTCAATAATTAAGGTAACAAATCTTAATTGTAAAAATGTCCAGAGTTCATTTTTTATACAATTATGTGAATGGAAGACGAATTTGCGATTGCTGATATAAGCAAAAATAACAGCGCCACACCATGCTATTGTATTGGCGAAAAACCAATGCCAATGAATATACAGACATAACCAATAGATTAAGTAATTAACAATCGTTGTACAAATACCGATTATTCCATAATAAATAAATTCTATAATCTTCTTTTTTTCCATAATAAATACCCCCAAATTAATGATGAAATAATTGTTAGCGTAAGCCCCAGTTGTTTACCTGGTGCTTTAAATTCAATAGTAATTTTATGTTTTCCTTTACTGATAGGACATCCTAAAAAAGCTTTGTTTACTATTTCTGGTGTTACTTTTTTACCATCAATGATAATGGTGTATCCTTTTTGATAAGGTAATGAGGTGACAAAATAACCATCTTGATCATGATTGATCGTACCTTTTAAAATTTCATGATCTTGCGTCTTTTTTTGATTTAATGGTGTTAGAGTAGAAAGACGATTCTGTAAAGCGTTTTTATTTAAAGAATAGAAATGTATATTTTTTATTTCATAATTTCCTTTTGAAAAAGTCATTTTTAATGTGTTGAGATTTTTTGATGATAATATATAGGTAAAATGAGTGTTATTGTTATAGTAAATAAAATTCTTTTTAGATAAGGTATTCGTAAGTTGATCTATTTTTATTTTGACTTTTTTGTTAGTATGATTGATGACGTCAAAGTCTACCAAAAGATATGAATTAATATTTTTGTTTAGTTTCATTAGACAAGAACTTTTTTTAGAAGAAAAGATATGATATGTATTTTTCTTTTTATTTATAGTAAGAGATTTTGATTGATGGATGAATTGAGGTGTTAATGATTCTTTTTTGATTTGACTTGTATAAGTGTTATCTTGAGCTTTGCTTACAACAGTACGGTTAAATAATGTATCTAGTGTATAGGGATAATGTAGTTTATTAAAGTTTTTTTCACTTATTAAATCACTTGTACCATAAGCTAAAGGAAAGACGTGTTTATTTTCTAATAAGTAGTAGAATCCTTGTTGATCTTTTATATGATAGCCAGGGTAATCTTTTTCTTTAGAAATAATATTTTGAATGGACATCATTTTTTCAAAAAAGATGTTGGGACTATCGGCGTTAACAGTTCTATTTGTTTGGGATATTGGATTTTTAATGATATCGTAGAAAAAATAATTATAAAGTGAATTACTTGTTGAAGTATAAGAAGATGTTTTATATTCGTTTAAATGATAAATGCGATTACTTGTCTGATAAACATCATCTAAGTCTAGTGTTCGATTATTTAAATTGTTTCTTGAAACAAGGAGTTGTTTATTCTTGTTGAAAACACGATGATATTGTTGAAAGGATAAATAAGATGTATTGGAACTGATAAAAATACTGATGGGAATTAAAAGATAAATAGTTAGTAATTTTGGGTGATGATGGAAATACAGATAGATCAGTAAAGTACACATTATACCATCAATAAAAGCCACTTTCGGTAGTAGACAAAGTAAACTAAGAACAAGAGGTAACCATGCTATTTGCTTTTCATTAAGCCACGAGCAAAGAATATATAAAATAAGTGGTAAACATAATATAAGAATCTTAAAACGAGCATACAGTGTACCGTTAAGGATATAGCTGAATATAGGGAAGATAAAAAAGCAAATAAGCAAGTAAGATAAGTATTTTATTTTTTTAATTTTTGTTCCTTGCCCCAAAGCAATCCAAGTTATAGCCGTTAATCCACAACCATAATGACTATAGAGTAATCCTTTTGGATAAAACTGAGGAATAAATAGTTGAGTAAATGAAATTGCAGATGTTTGTCTTTTGTTTTCTAAAATATAAAGACCAGTAGGCAGCCATAAAAATGAGGCTAACAAGATGCCAAGTAAATTCCAAAGACAAAATTGAAGGCATTCTTTTTTGTTTGGCTTTAAATAGAAAAAATAGATCAAACTCATGATGAGGGCACCAATGCTATAAAAATAACTATGTATTAACATATTAAAAACAATAAGAGGAATCCAATAGTATTTTTTTAAATCAATAACGAGATACATTAAAAATAAAAATGGTAAGATATTAACAAATATGATTTGGCGATGGGTATGGAAAAAGCATAATGCAAAAGTACATAAAATACTTACAAATAAACAAAGTGAACGAGAGAAACATTTATTTCTTAACCAAATATAACAAAGCATACCAGTTAATGACCAAAGTAATAATGCATAACCAATAATAAAATAATAAACAGGGATATTTTTAAACAGATAAGAAATGAGAATATCTGGTCTTAATAACCCATAGTAAGAATAAGCAAATGTATTAGAACCTCCTTGTAAATGGGGTAAAAAATCTGGAATCAGTTGATGGTTTGTATAAAATAGTTCTCTTAAATATTCAGGAACTGTAATATGTTGTGACAACCAATCTATTGATGATCCGTATATTTTTCCATGTGATAGAATTAACGCTAATAAAATTGGAATTAAAAATAAAAGTATTAAGTTTTTTATATCATTTTTTTTCATGCTTCTAGTATGGCATTGAATTCTTAAATATTGGTTTAAATAAATATTAATTTTTTCTAAACTATTTAAGAATTCTTAAGAAAATTCTAAGACGTAATTTAAGAAGTAATTGGTATGCTATCAATTGGAAGGAGAATCTATAATGAAAATAAAATTAATATTAATAATAATGATAGTTATTTCACTTATTCCTTTGCCTGTTCAAGCAAGTGAGGAAAAATCTTTAATGATTGTTGCTCACCCGGATGATGAAACGATATGGGGTGGTAGTCATTTGTTAGAAGGAAAGTATACAGTATTATGCATAACAAATGGGAATAATAAAAAAAGAAAAAAAGAGTTTTTAGAAGCAATGAAAAAAGCAAAGGTCCAAGGGGTTATTTTGAATTATCCAGATAAAACAAAAGGGAAAAGAGATAATTGGAAAAAATGTTATTCAAAGATTAATCAATCTATTAAACAGTATATAGATAGTCAAAATTGGAAACAGGTTGTGAGTCATAATCCAGACGGGGAGTATGGACATATTCATCATAAAATGGTATCTAAAATGGTGACTAAAGTCATGGAACGGGAAAATAAAACGCAACAATTAATTTATTTTGGACGTTATGTAGCGAAGAAGAATAAAAGAAAATTACTCATTAGAAAACCAGTAGCTTTAAAATTGTATGGTAAAAAGAAAACAATGATTCAATGTTATCCATCACAGAAAAAAGTAATGGATCATTTAGGTCATATGCTTCCTTATGAAAATTGGGTGGCTTATTCAAAATGGTAATGGCCGTGATATAATGATAAAAAGGGGGAATTCATATTGAAAGAGCGTATCTTAGTGGCAGATGATAATGGAGAAATTAGAGAAATATTAAAGATATTATTGTCAGGTGAAGGGTATGAAGTAATCGAAGCCAAGGATGGTCAAGAAGTTATAGAATTGTTTGATGAAAATATTGATTTGGTTATTCTTGATATTATGATGCCGTACTTAAATGGTTATCAAACTTGTATGAAATTAAGGGGAAAAAGTAATGTGCCTATTTTCTTTTTAACAGCAAAAGGGATGGATTGTGATAAAACATTAGGTTTTTCTAGTGGTGGTGATGATTATTTAGCAAAACCTTTTTCTTATAGTGAACTTATAGCAAGAGTTAAAGCAATATTAAGAAGATATCGAGTTTATCAAGGAAAAAATCATGAAATAGTTGAAGAAAAATTACTACAACGAAAAGACTTGGTTTTAGATTGCCGGCATGGACAAGTAGAGATAAGAGGTAAAAAAATAGAACTTACAGATATTGAAATGAATATTTTATCGTTGTTGATGAATAATCCAAAGCAGATTTTTTCTGCAGAAGATCTTTATGAAAAAGTCTGGCATGAACCTTATTATTACTCTGCTAATAATACGATTATGGTACATATTCGCAATTTAAGAAAGAAAATAGAAAAAGATCCTGCTAATCCTTGTTATATAAAGACAGTATGGGGAAAGGGTTATTGTTTTGATTAAGAAAATAAGATGTTTTTATTTATCTTTTTTATTGTTTTGTTTATGTTTCTTTTCCATTTATTCTTTAAGATTGTATGTCTATGATTTTATTCATGATACATATGGGTATAGTGATACGTTAAATAAAGATGAAATAAAAAAGATAAAAAAATATTTAAAAAAAGCTAAACAAGAGAAATTGACACTTACGCAAAAGTCTATAGATTTAAATGCCTTAATTACAAAAGGAAGTTATCAGCTAGTATGGCGTGATGTAGATAAATCAGGAAACGTTAAAGATTCATGGATATCGTTTAATGGACAGGTTCCATCAAAACATATTCAAAAATATAAAATAATAATTAGTATAGAGAAGCATAGTTTTGTTGAATGGATGCCATTGTTTGAACATTATTATTTTTATTATCGTATTTTTGATTTTTTAGTGAGTATTTTTTTGATTGTTTTATTTAATAAATATATACATCATTCGAAGTTATACTTATTTATTAGAAATCATCTTCAATTAAAAACATATTATTCTTTATCGTCTAAAATGGCGATGACATTTTTGATTTCAACGTGTTTTGTTTTTGGTTCTTTTGCTTTTCTTTATTATCATCGCTCATCTGTGTTTGAATTTGTAATGGATACATTTTATCAAAGTGAAAACTATGATGATTGTGCTCATCATATAATGGAAGAAGTAAGAGAAATTGATTTTACCAAAGACAATAAAAATCAAATTCAACAAGTTATAAAAAAATATGTACCACATCACGCTATGGTTTATATTTATGATCAAGATGGAGTATACTTTACAGGTAAAACAGCACCTTTATTAAAACAAAATTCTATTGTTGGTGATCATGATCAAGAGGATATTATGGATACGCCTTTATACTATACTTATGCTTTATCATTAAAAGAGCAACATGCTACTCTTATCATTACATCTTTTCCCTTAATGGAATATTTTATTCCTTATTTAATTGTTATATTATTTATTTCTTTTTCCTTTTATTTCATGTTTTTTCAAGAATTTATCAAGAAAAGAATGAATGCTATCCAAAATCTACAAAAAGATGTTTTTTGTTTGGCTCAGGGAGATTGGCAACATGAAGTGAGCATAGATGATTTAGATGAAATAGGGTTACTAGCACAAGAATTAAATACAATGAGGAAAGCTTTTTTACTCAGTCAAGAAAATGAACAAGTAGCTAAAAAAGCAAATCGGGAATTAATTAGTTCTTTATCACACGATTTAAGGACGCCTCTTACTACTTTAAAAGGATATTTAGAAATTGTTCAACTAGAAAAAGAAAGCGAAGAGAAACGTAAAGAATATTTACAACGATGCTTAAATAAAGTAGAAGAAATTAGTGATTTATCAAATAAAATGTTTGAATATACGCTGGTTTTTTCAACTGAAGATCAAATCAAGTTAGAGCCATTGTCTACTGAAAGCATTCAAATGATGATTCAAGATCATATTCAGTATTTAAGAGAATTGGATTTACATGTAAATGAATGTTTATGGGATAAAGAACATTTTATTTATGGTAATACTATGTTGATACAAAGAATTTTAAATAATATTTTTTCTAATATTCAAAAATACTGTGATCCATGGCAAGACATTATAGTACAAACATTCGTTGAAAAAGAGTCATATAAAATGTGTTTTACTAATACAATTAATCAAAAACTTGATAAAGTAGAAAGCAATGGAATTGGACTAAAAGGTGTCGAAAAGATGGTCAAGATGCAAAAGGGAACATTTTATAAAAAAGATGTTAATGATCTATTTATTATTGTGATTACAATACCTTTGCATAAAAGTTATTCACAAAAAAGTGAATAACTTGTGCGTTATGTGAATAAAAGACTTGCGTTATTGGCAAGTCTTTTTACATTGGGGCTGAAATGCGGGATTAAAAGCGTAATAATTACTAGAATCTAAGTGACATTTAACGTATTCAAGTGCTTCTGCAAATCTTTGATAATGGACAATTTCTCGTTGTCTTAAGAAAGTAATGACTTTATTGACTTCTTCGTTTTGACTTAATGTCAAAATATTATCATAAGTGACTCTGGCTTTTTGCTCAGCTGCCATATCTTCTGTTAAATCAGCAATTGGATCACCAACGGATTGGAAAGTTGCGCTACTAAATGGAACACCAGCACTATTAACAGGATAAATTCCTAGAGTATGATCTGTAAAATAGGCATCTAAACCACTTTCTTTAATATCTTTAGGACAAGCTCCCTTGGTTAATTGATAAAAAAGAGTACTAATCATTTCAACGTGTGCTAGTTCTTCTGTTCCTATATCTGTCAATAACGCTTGGATATTAGGGAAAGGCATGGTAAATCTTTGACATAAATAACGTAAAGCAGCACCTAATTCTCCATTCGGTCCACCTAATTGTGAAATAACAATTTTTGCGGTAGGTAAATCTGGTTCGGTGATATTTATTGGAAATTGCAATCGTTTTTCATAGCACCACATGTGTTTTCCCCTCCATCCCATGGAAATGGTTCATTAATATATTGGTTGAGATTGGCACATTGACGATTTGTTAGTGCACCACCACGTTGAATAAAGGCTTGTTTTAATCTTTGAAGACGACAGCAGGCTTCTTGATAATAGCGCATGGCTTCTTGATCACAAGGGTGAGTATCTAAAAATAAACAAACGTCATTGACACAAAAATCTAATTTACTAATTTCTAAAAGCATCTCATTCATGACATGACCCCCAAGGTTTATCTAAATCTTTAAAGATAGTTCCTCGACAAAATGCAATATTTGATGGATAAATATTTTCAAAACATTGTATTTTAATTGATGAAATTGTTAATTCTAAGCAATTCATATTTTTCCTCCTTCAAAATTAGAATATGTTATATTTTTGTAATATTTTAGGTTTTATACCTATAAAAATTGAAGAAAAGACTTGCTTATAATGAAAAAGCATGTTATATTGATTAGGCATTGGATTTGGCTCGTTGGAGAAACGGTTAACTCACATGCCTTTCACGCATGCATTCACGGGTTCGAATCCCGTACGAGTCACCAAAAAATAGGGGTATAGTTCAATGGTAGAATACCGGTCTCCAAAACCGTTGATGTGGGTTCGACTCCTACTACCCCTGCCATTAGAAATCAAATCCTGATTATTCAGGATTTTTTTATACTATAAATATTGTATGTTTATGATATTTATGACATAATCATTCAATGGTTGAAAGGAGAAAGTATTGATGATATCAACACAAAATGTTTCTTTACGATATGGTGATCGTGCATTATTTGAAAATGTTTCGGTTAAATTTACTGAAGGAAATTGTTATGGAATTATTGGTGCTAATGGTGCTGGTAAATCTACTTTTTTAAAAATTTTATCTGGTGAAATTGAATCTAATAAAGGGGAAGTTGTCATTGAACCAAATAAAAGACTTTCTGTTTTAAAACAGGATCATTTTGCTTTTGATGATAATAAAGTAGTAGAAACGGTTATAATGGGTAATAAACGTTTATATGAAATTATGCAAGAAAAAGAAAAACTATATGCTAAACCAGATTTTAATGATGAAGATGGAATTCGTTTAGGTGAATTAGAAGGCGAATTTGCTGATATGGACGGATGGAATGCAGAAGCAGATGCTGAAACAATGCTTAATGGTTTAGGAATTACTTCACAATATCATGATTTATATATGAAAGATTTAGACGGTAATCAAAAAGTAAAAGTTTTATTAGCTCAAGCATTGTTCGGTGATCCTGATATTTTATTATTAGATGAACCAACAAACCACTTAGATTTAAAAAGTATTACTTGGTTAGAAAACTTTTTACTTAACTTTAAAAATACGGTTATTGTGGTAAGCCATGACCGTCATTTTCTAAATAAAGTGTGTACCCATATTGCAGATATTGACTATAGTAAAATTCAATTATATGTAGGAAATTATGATTTTTGGTATGAATATAGTCAAATGCAAATTCAACAAGCCAAAGATGCTAATAAAAAGGCAGAAGCAAAGAAAAAAGAATTAGAAGAGTTTATTGCTCGTTTTAGCGCTAATGCTTCTAAAGCAAAGCAAGCTACATCGAGAAAAAAATTATTAGATAATTTAGAAATGGTAGATGTTAAGCCATCTCTTAGAAGATATCCTTTTATTGGCTTTAAACCAGCAAGAGAAGTAGGAAATATCGTTTTAAATGTAGAAAATTTAACTAAAGTTGTTGATGGAAAACCATTATTAAATCATGTATCTTTTTCAATTATGCCAAAAGATAAAGTGGCTTTTGTAGGTGATGATAAAGCAACAGAAGCCTTCTTTAAAATTATTATGGGTGAAGATGATGATTATGAAGGTGAATTTAAATGGGGTGTAACAACATCACAATCATATTTTCCTAAAGATAATTCAAAATATTTCAATGATTGTGATTTATCATTAGTAGATTGGTTAAGACAATTTACAGATGGTAATGTTTATGAACAAGATTTAAGAGGATGGCTTGGAAGAGTTTTATTCTCTGGTGAAGAAGCATTAAAAAAAGCATCTGTTTTATCTGGAGGAGAAAAAGTAAGATGTATGCTTGCTAAAATGATGATGGAAGATGCCAATGTTTTGGTTTTTGATGAACCAACAAACCATTTGGACTTAGAATCTATTCAAGCATTAAATCAAGGTTTAATTCAATTTAAAGAAAATATTTTATTTACTTGTCATGACCACCAATTTGTTCAAACAGTAGCAAATAGAATTATTGAATTTAATGAAGAAGGAATTATTGATCGTTTATCATCATATGATGAATATTTAGAATATAAAGAACAATTAGAGGCTGCTTAGCCTCTTTTTTTAATTTGCTTCATATTTGGATTGAAAAAAAGTTATTGATTTGTTAAAATTTTGTAAATAATAGAGGAGGGATGAGGTTGGAATTATCTTTTACAAAAATGGAAGGGATAGGTAATGATTATATTTATGTTGATGGTATCAATCAAGATGTACCTATGAACCCAGAATTTATTAAAAAAATTTCAGATCGTCATTTTGGAATAGGCAGTGATGGAATGATTGTTATTCTTCCATCTGATAAGTATGATTTTAAAATGAGAATGTTTAATCTTGATGGTAGTGAGGGAATGATGTGTGGTAATGGAATTCGCTGTTTTGCTAAATTCTGCTATGATCATCATTTAACTGAAAAGACTTATCTGCAGATTGAAACAAAGTCTGGATTAAGAACAGTAGAATTAATTTTTGAAGATAATCAAGTTGTCGGGGCAAAGGTTGATATGCAAGAGCCAATTACAACTTGTAAAGAAATACCTGTTTTGTTTAATCAGGATAAAATGATTAATCAACCTGTTGATATTCAAGGAAAAACATATCATCTTACAGCTATTTCTATGGGAAATCCTCATGTTATTACGTATGTAGATGATCTTACACATTTACCTTTAGAAAAAGTGGGACCAGTTTTTGAACATCATCCTATGTTTCCTGAATCGGTCAACACTGAATTTGTTGAAGTTGTAAATGATCATTATTTAAAAATGCGTGTTTGGGAAAGAGGCAGTGGTGAAACAATGGCTTGTGGAACAGGAGCGTGTGCTGTCATGTATGCAAGCTATTTAAACGGTTATTGTCAATCTAAAGCAACAGTAGAACTTTTAGGGGGTTGTTTAGAGATTGAATATCGTGATGGACATATTTTCATGTCGGGACCAGCTACTACTGTTTTTGAAGGAAAAATTAAAATTTAAGGAGAATGAGAATGCTAAATAGTGCAGAAGAAATTATTAAGTTTATTGGTGATGCTAAAAAACAAACACCAGTAAAAGTTTATCTAAAAGGTCATGATTTACCTGAAGTAGATACATTTAAAATGTTTGGTGATGACACAAATAAAGTATGTATAGGTGACTTAGATTTAATTCAAGCCTATATGGAAGAAAATAAAGATAAAATCAAAGATTCTTATCTAGAACAAGATCGTCGTAATAGTGCAATTCCATTGTTAGATATGAGAAATATCAATGCTCGTATTGAACCAGGATGCTTTATTCGTGAACATGTATCTATTGGTGATAATGCCGTTATTATGATGGGTGCTGTCATTAATATTGGTGTTAAAATTGGCGAAGGTACGATGATTGATATGGGTGCTGTTTTAGGAGGACGTGTTGAAGTAGGAAAACATTGTCACGTTGGAGCAGGTGCTGTGTTAGCAGGAGTTATTGAACCACCTAGTGCTTCACCAGTTGTATTAGAAGATGATGTATTAATCGGAGCTAATGCTGTTGTTATTGAAGGGGTGCATATTGGTAAAGGCGCTGTTGTTGGTGCTGGAAGTATTGTTACTCAGGATGTTCCAGCAGGAGCTGTTGTTGTGGGAAATCCAGCAAGAATTGTAAAAGAACAAAAAGATGAAAAAACTGAAGGTAAAACTCAGTTAATGGATGATTTACGTAAAATTTAGGTGATGATATGGAAACACTTGAAGAGTCAGTTTGTCGTTGGCGTAAAGAATTGCATCAGATTCCAGAAATTGGTTTTCATGAAAAAAAGACAGTTCATTATTTAGAGCATGAATTAAAAGAAATGGGATATCACCCAGAATATATTTTGGAAACCGGATTATGTATATTCTTAGATTATGGAAAAAACGCATCTATTGCTTTTAGAAGTGATATCGATGGATTAAAAATCAAAGAAGAAACACATTGTGCATTTGCAAGTCATCATGATGGATATATGCATGCATGTGGTCATGATGGACATATGGCAGCTTTGTTAGGACTAGCCAAAAAATTAAAAGAAAACAATGATTATCCATATAATATTGTTTTAATTTTTCAACCTGGTGAAGAAGTATGCGATGGGGCTAAAAAAGTGATTGAAACAGGTATTTTTGAAAAATACTGTATAAAAGCTATTTTTGGAATGCATATGTTCCCAGATGTAGAGGAGGGAATGATTGCTTGTCGTAAAGGTCCTTTAATGGCAGAAAGTGGTGAATTGGATGTGACTGTTCATGGAAAAAGTGCTCACGCTGGGAAATATCATGAAGGTATTGATTCGATTGTTATTGCGAGTCAATTGATTAGTAATTATCAAAGTATTATTTCAAGAATGGTATCACCGATGGAACCGGCTGTGTTAAATATTGGTTATATTCAAGGTGGAACAGTGCGTAATATTGTAGGTAGTCAAACTGTATTTAATGGTACAGTAAGAACCTACAGTGAAGCTGTTTTTGATCGAATTGTAAAAGCAATGGAAGGATTTAATAAAGGATGTGAAGAATCCTATGGATGTAAAATAGATTTTATGTGCCATCCTTTTAATCCACCTGTATTAAATGATGCTTATTTGTATAATCAGGTAAAAACATTAGCAGGAAATGATTACATTGAGTTAGAAGAACCGGTTATGCTTGCTGAAGATTTTTCGCATTATCAAAAAGTAGTGCCTGGTGTGTTCTTTTATCTTGGGACAAGAACTCATGAGTTTAATTCTGGATTACATACTGCTTCTTTTCAATTTAATGAAAAAATATTAATTAAAGCAGTTGATTTATATTATAAAATTGCGACATTTTTAGATTTGGGGGAATAATAATGAGTCAATATTATGATAGAGCACAAGATGCCCTTTTACACGCTTATGGTCGTTTTGATATTACTTTTGATCATGGACAAGGAGTTCATTTGTATGATGTTAATAATAAAGAATATTTAGATTTTTATTCGGGAATAGGGGTTAACTCATTTGGAACAGCTTATCTTGAATATGTAGAAGCTTTACAAAATCAATTACATCGTTTAATGCACGTTTCTAATTATTTTAATACAGTAGAAACAATTGAAGCAGCTGAACTCGTTACACAAGCGACACATTTATCACAAGTTTTCTTTACTAATTCTGGTGCTGAGGCTACTGAAGGAGCTTTAAAACTAGCACGTAAGTATTATTATCTAAAACATAAAAAAGCAGATAGTGAGATTATTTCTTTTATGAGTTCTTTTCATGGAAGAACAACAGGTTCTGTTACATTAACAGGAAATCCACATTATCAAGAAGCATTTGGTCCTTTAATGAATGGCGTTAAATATGCAACATTTAACGATTTGCAAAGTGTTAAAGAATTAATTAATGATAAAACAGCTGCTATCATTGTTGAACCAGTTCAAGGTGAGGGTGGTGTTCATGTTTGTACAAAAGAATTTTTAACAGGACTTAGAGATTTATGTGATCAGCACGATATTGCTTTGATTTTAGATGAGGTTCAATGTGGTATGGGACGTACCGGAACGATCATGACTTATTTCCAATATGATATTTTACCTGATATTGTATGTCTTGCTAAAGGAATTGGTGCTGGTTTTCCGATGGGGGCTTTTGTAGCTAATGATAAATTTGCTAAAGCAATGGAACCTGGAGATCACGGAAGTACATATGGTGGTAATCCTATGGCTGGTTGTGCATGTAAAACTGTGTTTACTTTATTAAAAGAAAAAGATATGTTACAACACGTAAGAGATATTTCAGAATATGTTATTGAAAAACTTGATGATTTAAAAGAAAAACATTCTTGTATTTTAGAAAGAAGAGGTCTTGGATTAATGATTGGTCTTGAATTTGATCAACCAGTAAAACCATTACTTCAAGAATGTTTAGATCAAGGGCTTATAGTTATTAATGCTGGTGCCAATGTGTTAAGAATGTTACCACCATTTATTATAGAAGAATCAGATGTTGATCATATGATTGATATTTTAGATCAAGCAATTTGTAAAATTTATGAGTAAAACCGAAAGGTTTTACTTTTTTTAAAAGAAAAATCATAAAAAAAAACATATATAATATTAGGAGGTATTATATATGTCAAAATATCCAATTTTTAAACAAGATGATGAGACAAGTTGTGGTGTTTATTGTATTAAAATGATTTTAAATTATTTTCATTTTGATGATGAAATCATCAATATTAAAAGAAAATGTCGTTTAACGCATCAAGGAGTTACGGTATATGGTATGATTGAATGTTTAAAAAGTTATCATATTGATGCTAAAGCGTATAAAATTGAATTTAAGGATTTATTTCATGAGGTACATCAGCCTGTTATTTTGCATTTATATCGTGATAATTTATATCATTATGTTGTTTTATATCAGGTAAATGATCGCTATTTTTTAATAGGGGACCCTGGAGATGGGTTAATTAAAATGTCTTACGAACAACTCCATGAACAATTTACTGGGGTTATGATTGATATTTATCATGTGGGACGATCACCTTTAAAATGTAAAACAGAAACGTTTAAGAATTTTATATTATCTCATTTAAAACATCATTATTCTAGTATTATATCTTTGAGTGTAAAATCATTTTGTATTACTGGCATGATGTTATTATTATCTTATTATTATCGTTTACTTATTGATTATTTTGTTAAAAAATCATTTCTTTTCATTATTATTTTTTCAATTGGCGTTTTTGTTGTGTTTTTAGTCAAGCAATTATTGTTTTTTTATCAACAAAAAGAAACAATTGAATTAAAGAACAAATTAGATCAATATTATTTAATTCGTACTTTAAAGAATCTTGTGTATATAGATGTTGATCAATTTTATATGTATCAAGAAGGACAGTTTATAACTCAGGTACAGTATTTAGAAAAACTCAGTCAATTTTTTATTGAATTGTATCGAGTTTTATTTATTGATGTTTTAATGGTTATTTCTTTATTGTTTTTAGTTATGTTTCTACATCAATCGTTATTTGTTGTAATATTCATTTTCATGGTAGGGTACTTTGTACTTTTTTATTACATTGCTCGTCAACTTAATCAATATGATAAGCAAATTATGTCAAAAAAAGAACAAAGACAACAACAATTATTAGAATATTATCATAATTTTTTTAATACAGCTCAATTTTCTATGAAGAAAATGATGAAGAATAAAACGCATCATTTTCAACAATCTTATCTTTTATCGCAAATAGACAAAGATCGAAAGATAAATCAATATCATATATATTTAGAAATATGGATGCAACTGATGATTATGGTTGTAATGGTTTTAGGAACAAATTTATTAAAAAAACATATTTTCAGCGTTGGAGAAATGATGTTTGTTTATATGCTTATTTCTTATTTACTCAATCCGATGATGGATATTGTTTCTTTGATTGTTGAATTTGAAGAAATTAAAATTATTTTTGAAAAATATAAAGAAATGATACCTAGGATTCAATCAAAGAAAAGAAAGATTCGTCATATAAAAGAAATACAGATAGATTGTTTAACTTTTAGTTATGGATATAGTCAACCTTTATTTGATAAATATAATTTACATATAGATCATTCATTAGTTATTCAAGGTAGTACGGGTGCTGGAAAATCAACACTATTAAAAATAATCAGTGGACAATTGCAACCAGTTAGGGGAACAATAAAAATAAATGGGTATGATTTAGCTGATCTTGATAAAAGAAGTTTTTATAAATGTTTAAAATACCTTGATAAAACGCCCCATTTTTATCAAGATACGCTTCAATATAATTTATTGCTTGATCAATATGATAAAGCTAAAATGTTTGAGTTATTAACATATTTTTGTTTAGATAGTCTTATTTCCTGCCTAGAACAAGTGGTGGATTATCAAGGAGGTTTTTTATCTTCGGGGCAAAGACAGTTAGTTATGATAATAAGAGCTTTGCTTTCAAAACCTGATGTCTTGATTTTAGATGAAGCTTTTAGCCATGTTGACTATGATAGAATTCAATTATTACTAGATTATTTGACAAATCAAAAGATGATTGTGATTATTGTGGATCATCGCATAAAGTTGATGAACAACAATTATGACTGTGTTATAATTGACGTAGAACATAGGAAATGAGGATAAATATGGAAGTAGATTTAATGGTAATTAATGAAGTACCAACTTTTGATGGAACTTATCAAGATGTTTATAAAAATATTGTTGATGAAGCGATTAAACAATTAGATATTAAAGAAGATATTGAGTTATCGGTTATCTTTGTTGATGATCAGCGTATTCATGAAATTAATAAAGAATATCGACATATTGATCGTGCAACTGATGTTATTTCTTTTGCATTAGAGGATAATGAACAATTTTATGTACCAGGAATGCCAAGAGAATTAGGCGATATTTTTATTTCAGTTGATCATGCAAAAATGCAGGCTGAAGAATATGGACATAGTGTTTATCGAGAAATGTGTTTTTTATTTACTCATGGTTTATTACATTTGTTAGGATTTGATCATATGGAACCAGATGATGAAAAGGAAATGATTCAAAAACAAAAAGATATTTTGAATGCATTATCAATTGAAAGAAAATAAGGTGGTGAATACATGTTTAAATCAGGATTTGTAAGTATAGTAGGTCGTCCTAATGTTGGAAAATCTACACTATTGAATACGATTTTGAAAACAAAGTTAGCTATTATGTCAGATGTAGCGCAAACCACAAGAAATACTATCCAAGGTATTTATACTGACAAGGAAGCTCAGATTATTTTTATGGATACACCTGGCATTCATAAGCCACAAGATAAATTAGGTAACTTTATGAATACAACAGCACTAAATAGTATTTTTGGTGTAGATCTTGTTTTATTTATTGCTCCGGCTAATGAAACAATAGGACGTGGTGATCGTTTTATTATTGAAAGATTAAAGGAAGCAGATGGACCTGTATTCTTAGTACTCAATAAATGTGATTTGGTAAGTAAAGAAGAATTAGCGAATAAATTGAATGAATGGAAGAGTTTATTTGACTTTAAAGAAATAATTCCCATAAGTGCCAAAGATAATAATAATGTTGATACAATGCTTAATTTGGTAAAAAATGAGTTACATGAAGGAATGATGTATTATCCAAGTGATCAAATGACGGATCATCCTGAAAGATTTGTTTTAGCTGAATTTATTCGTGAGAAGATTTTATATTTTACACGTGATGAAGTGCCTCATAGCGTAGCGATTGTGGTAGAAAGAATGAAAGAATTAGAAGATGGTAGTGTAGAAGTCATTGCTACTATTGTCGTGGATCGCAATAGTCAAAAAGGGATCATTGTAGGAAAACAGGGGTCAATGATTAAGAAGATAAGAGTTAACGCTCAAAGAGAAATGAAACGCTTTTTACAAACAACAGTTCATTTAGAATTATTTGTTAAAGTTGAGCGTGATTGGCGTAATAAACAAAAATATTTAAAAGAATTCGGTTATAACGAAGATGACTATTAAAAAAGAAGAAGTTGTAGCTAAAGGAATTGTTTTAACGAGTAAGCCTTATAAAGAAAGTGATGCTTTAGTTACGGTATATTTTAAAGAATATGGGAAAATGACTTTAATTGCTAGGGGAGTAAAGAAAATTAAAAGTAAAAATGCATCAGCATTGATGCCACTTACTTATTCCGAAATTACTTTTATTCCTAGGGTAGGTCTTTCAACTTTAGTAAAAGCGTCATCTCAATGTTTTTATCGTTATATTAAAGAAGATTTATTTTTAGAGGCATATGCAAGTTATTTTGTTGAATTTATTATTCGTAATGAGTCGGATAATTTACCGGATGCCAATATCTTTAATTATCTAAAACAATCATTAGATTTATTAGAGCAAGGTTATGTGCCACAACTTATTTATTTGCTTTATAATGTCTTCGTATTAAAGCAAATAGGATCACCGCTTATGGTAGATGCTTGTAGTCAATGTGGTCGCACTGATCATATAGCGGGTATTAGTTTTCAAGGTGGTGGTTTTGTATGTAGTCATTGTCTTAGCCCTTATGATTATCGTTTGAATAAGGACCAACTTAAACAATTTAGACATTTACACAAAATAGATATTCAGCATATAGATAACCTAAAAATAGATGAGGCTTATTATCCGGATTTTATTAAGATAATGGATCGTTTTATTGATGAATATTCTGGAATTGTTTTTCGAAGTAGAAAATTTATAAGACAAATTTCAAAATTATGACAAAAATAAAATTTTTGTCTTTTTTTGTATACATTTTTTGACTATAATAGAGGGTAAATAGGAAGGGGATTTTTTTATGTCGCAATTTTTACCAATGAATCGTCAAGAAATGGAAGAAAGAGGTTGGCAAGAAGCTGATTTTGTTTACATTTGTGGTGATGCTTATGTTGATCACCCATCGTTTGGTGCAGCTATTATTTGTCGTACTTTAGAAGCTCATGGTTTTAAGGTGTGTTTTTTGGCACAACCTGACTGGCACAATATTGATGAATTTAAACAATTTGGCAAGCCAAGGTTAGGTTTTTTGATTTCTTCTGGGAATATTGATTCAATGGTAAATCATTATACAGTATCAAAAAAGAGAAGACATAAAGATTTATATACTCCCGGTGGTGAAGGGTTTAAAAGACCGGATAGGGCTGTTATTGTTTATAGTCAAATGGCACATCAAGCCTTTCATGACGCTAATATAATTATTGGTGGAATTGAGGCAAGTCTTCGTCGTTTAGCTCATTATGACTATTGGAGTGACAAAGTAAGAAAATCTATTATTATTGATGCTAATGCAGATTTACTTTTATATGGAATGGGTGAAAATAGTATTGTTGAGGTTGCAGAAGCGTTAGATAGTGGTTTAGAAATTAAATATTTAACATATCTAGATGGTACTGTTTTTAAAACTAAAAATATTGAAGATGCTCATGACTATATTATGCTTCCTAGTTATGAAGAAATATGTGTGTCAAAGAAAAAATATGCTGAGTCATTTCATGTTCAGTATTTAAACACGGATCATTTTAATGCTAAAACATTGGTTGAACCATACCAAGGATGGTATGTTGTTCAAAATAGACCTAATCGTCCTTTAACACAACGTGAATTCGATCGAGCATATTCGTATGATTATAATCGTACTTATCATCCTAGCTATCAGCATGTTCCCGCTATTGATGAAGTTAAGTTTTCTTTGATTTCAAATAGGGGATGCTTTGGTTCTTGTAATTTTTGTGCTCTAGCATTTCACCAAGGAAGAATTGTCCAAACACGTAGTCATGAATCAATCATATCTGAGGCTAACAAAATGGTATGGGATCCAGATTTTAAAGGCTATATTCATGATGTAGGGGGTCCTACAGCTAACTTTAGAGCACCTGCTTGTAAAAAACAAATGAAACATGGCGCTTGTCCAACTAAACAGTGTTTATGGCCTAAAGCTTGTCAAAATTTACAAGTAGATCATTTAGATTATCAAAAATTACTTAGTGATTTATCAACTTTACCAAACGTAAAGAAAGTATTTGTACGTTCAGGAATTCGCTATGATTATTTGATGTATGATAAAAATGATAGTTTTTTTAGAGATTTAGTTCAAAATCATATATCCGGTCAATTAAAAGTTGCGCCAGAACATATTAGTGATCATGTTTTAGATAAAATGGGTAAACCTCGTAGAGGCTTATATGAAAAATTTGTTGATAAATATTATGCGTTGAATAAAGAATATGGAAAAAATCAATTTTTGGTTCCTTATTTAATGTCTTCACATCCAGGTTGTCGATTAGAGGATGCTATTGAGTTAGCAGAATATTTAAGAGATATCCATCATCAACCTGAGCAAGTTCAAGATTTTTACCCAACTCCAGGAACTTTGTCTACAACAATGTACTATACAGAATTAGACCCTCGTGATATGACACCTGTATACGTACCAAAAACCCCAAAAGAAAAAGCAATGCAAAGAGCGTTGATTCAATATCGAAACCCTAAAAATTATGATTTAGTGTATGAAGCTTTGTGTAAGGCACACCGAACGGATTTAATAGGTTATTCAAAGAAATGTTTAATTCGCCCCAAAAGTAAAAATCGTTATCAAAATAGAAAACCTGATCGTTTTTCAAAGAAAAGAGGTCATGTTAAATGAAAACAACAGAAACTTATACTTCCTCTTCAGCAACCCATGTTAAATTTGATCTTTATGTTCCTAATGTTATATTAAGATATAAGGGGATTGTTCAAATACATCATGGCATGGGAGAATATTCAGACTGGTATCAAAAATTTGCTGAATTTATTTCTAATGATGGTTATATTGTGGTAGTGAGTGATTTTCCAGGTCATGGAACATCTTTGAATAATTTTGAACAGGGTTATTTCGGTTATGGTGATTCAATTGAAACTTTAGTTGAAGATATGCAAAGATTAAGAAATATCATTTCGAGTCGTTATCCAGAATTACCCTATTTTATGATTGGTAATCAATTTGGATCGTTGGTTCTAAGAAAATATATGGCAAGTTATGGAGATTTTATTCAAGGAGCTATTTTAATTGGAACGGCAGGTCCTAGACATGGCTTGTTCTTAGCTAAGTTATTAATTGAGTTAGATATTTTATTTAAAGGAAATATGCATCATTCTAGAACGATGAGACGGTTTGTACATGATTTTTGGATAAAAGGATTTTCAAAAAGAAACTATAAAACACAAGATCAAACACAATTAAAAAAGTATATTGATGATCCGATGACAGATTTTATTTATACTAATCAGGCCTATTTAGATATTCTAAAATATTTAAAGGGTGTCAATGAAATTGAAGAAATAGATAAAATACCAACATATTTATCAATATTTATTATTTCTGGTAAAAAAGATGCATTTGGTAAAAAAGGTAAAGGACCACTATGGTTATATAAACATTTAAAACAAAAACATATAAAAGATTTAACGTATCATCTTTACGAAAGTGACTATCAAGATATCTTACATGAAGTAAATAGGAAAGAAGTTTATCATGATGTTTTACAATGGCTAAATCAGCACACATACATATAAATAGTACCCTTATAATTGGTTGACAAAGACCTACTATAAGGGTATTTTTATTGTACATAAAAACGTATATATAAAAAGATAGGACTTGGAGGGCCAAGTCCTTCTTCGATATATAGGGATAGAAGGAGATAAATATGGCAAATAAAGATATGGATAAAATTGTTAATCATGCAAAATCAACTGGTTTTGTTTACCAAGGATCTGAAATCTATGACGGTCTTGCTAATACATGGGATTTTGGACCATTAGGAGTAGAAATGAAAAATAATATTAAACAATTATGGTGGAAAAGATTTATTCAAGAATCACCATATAATGTTGGTTTAGATTCAGCAATCTTTATGAATCCAAAGGTATGGAAAGCGAGTGGACATGTTGATGGCTTCTCTGATCCATTGATTGATTGTAAAGAATGTAAAACACGTCATCGTGCTGATAAATTAATCGAAGCATATGATCCAGATGTACATAGTGAAGGTTGGACAAATAAACAAACAATGGACTATATTAAAGAACATCATATTGTTTGTCCACAATGTGGGAAAAGCAATTTTACTGATGTTAGACAGTTCAAATTAATGTTTGAAACACATATGGGTGTAGTAGAAGATGATAAATCTGTTGTTTATTTACGTCCAGAAACTGCACAAGGTATTTTTGTCAATTTTAAAAATATTCAAAGAACATCACGTAAAAAAATTCCTTTTGGAATTGGTCAAATTGGGAAATCATTTAGAAATGAAATTACTCCAGGTAACTTTATTTTTAGAACAAGAGAATTTGAACAAATGGAAATTGAATTCTTCTGTAAACCTGATACAGATTTAGAATGGTTTGCATATTGGAAAGACTATTGTCAAAAATTCTTATATGATTTAGGGTTAAATAAAGAAAATCTTCGTTTTAGAGACCACGAAAAAGAAGAATTATCATTCTACTCAAAAGCAACATGTGATGTTGAATATAAATTCCCATTTGGATGGGGAGAATTATGGGGTATTGCCGATCGTACAGATTACGATTTATCTCGTCATATGGAATACTCAAAGAAATCTTTAGAATATCTTGATCCTCAAACAAATGAAAAGTATATTCCTTATGTCATTGAACCTTCTGTCGGGGCAGATCGTTTATTCTTGTCTGTTTTCTGTGATAGTTATCAAGAAGAAACATTAGAAAATGGTGAAACAAGACAAGTTATGAAATTACACCCAGCAGTTGCACCATATAAAGTTGCTGTTTTACCACTTACTAAAAAACAAAGTGATAAGGCTGAAGAAGTTTATGCAATGTTAGCTAAACATTTTTCAGTTGAATATGATGTGTCTGGACAAATTGGGAAACGTTATCGTAGACAAGATGCCATTGGTACACCATATTGTGTTACTGTTGACTTTGATAGTTATGATGATCAAGCTGTAACAGTACGTGATCGTGATACAATGGAACAAATCCGTTTACCAATAGATCAATTAGTAGATTATATCAGCGATAAGATTGCATTTTAAAAAAGGAGGCAATCATGCCAAGACTCACACCTGAAAAGATCAATGAAATTAGAAGTAGCGTAGATATTGTTGATGTGATTGGAAATTATTTACCATTAGAAAGAAAAGGACGTAATTATATGGCAGTATGTCCTTTTCATAATGATACACATCCTTCAATGTCGATTTCTCCTGAAAAACAAATTTATAAATGTTTTGTTTGTCATCACGGAGGTAATGTTTTTACTTTCTTAAAGGATTATTTGAAAATATCATATATTGAAGCAGTGAAAATGGTCGCTGAAATGGGACATGTTGATATTCATGAATTTGATTTTCCTGAAAAAAAAGTACAGGTTGACAAAGAAAAAGAGCCGTTTTATTTAATGCATGAAGAAGCAAATAAAATTTATCGTCATTATTTAAATACTAAGTTAGCTATTGGCGCAAATGATTATTTAAATGATCGACAGATGACACAAGATATTATTGATTATTTTGAAATTGGTTATGCACCTGATAAAAATATCTTATTAAATGCTTTTGAAAAATTAGGTTATAACAAAATGCAGGCTTTTGCTTCAGGCTTAGTGATTGAATCAAATCAAGGTTATGATCGTTATCATGATCGAATTATGTTTCCTCTCCATAATAGTGATGGGAGAATTGTTGGATTTAGTGGGCGTATATATAAACAAAATAATCACGAATCTAAATATATGAATTCACCTGAATCTAAAATATTTATTAAAGGTGAAACTTTATATAATTATCATCGTGTAAAAGAAGCGGTTCGTGAAGAAAATGCAATTATTGTTTTAGAAGGATTTATGGATGTCATAGCGTTGTATAAAATAGGTATTAAAAATGCTGTGGCTATTATGGGAACGGCACTTACAAAAGGACATCTTCATCTTTTAAGACGTTATACAAAAAATATCATATTATGTTTGGATGGTGATCGTGCTGGAAAAAGTGCAATGATGAAATGCATTGACGAACTTATTCCTGCTGGTTTTCAAGTATCGGTAGTTGCTATTCCTGATAATAAAGATCCAGATGAATATATTAAAGATAAAGGAAAAGAAGAATTTATTCATTTATTGAAAAATCCATTGTCTGCAGTTTCTTTTAAAATGAATTATTTTTATGAAGATATGAATAAAGATAATTATGAAGATAGAAGAAAGTATTTGCAGACAATGGTTGAAATTATCGCTAGAATTGATGATTTTGTTGATCGTGATTATTATGTGGGTCAATTAGAAAATAAATCTGGATTTTCTAAAGAGATAATTTATAATTTACTAAATCAACAGCATCATGAAGAAATACCGCAACATCAAGAAATACAACATATTTCTTATAAGCAAACTCAAAAAATGGTAGATAAGTACCAAAAAGCAGAACGGGATTTATTGTATTATATGATGTTGGATAAAAAATATGCAGCAATGTATGAAGCAAAGGCAGGATTTATGTTTGATCATATTAATCGAATTATTGCTTCTTACATTATTGATTATTATCGGCAACATCAATTTATGCAAATTGCTGACTTAATCAGTAGTATTGATGATGATCAAATTGTGCAAACTATTATTGATATTGCTTCTTTAAATTTACCTAGAGAAAGTAATAATCAGGCAATTGAAGATTATATATTAATGATTAAAGAAAGAGCAAAGATAGAAAGAAAAGAAGAATTAACAAGATCATTAGTGGAGACTTATGATCCTAAACAAAAAGCACAAATTTTGGCTGAAATTATAGCTTTAACAGAAAAGGAGTAGTATATGGCAAAGAAAAAAGTACAAGCAGTATCATTTGATGATTTAGAAAAAATTGTTTTATCAGAAGCAAAAAAGAATAGCAATGTTTTAACTCAAGAACAAATTGATGAGTATTTATCTACATATGATTTAAGTGATGAAATGGCTGAGCAACTTATAGAGTTTATAGGAAATCAAAATATTCAAATATCTGATGATGGATTAGATGCTTTAGATGTTGATGATTCAACATTACTGTCAGATGTTCCAGATATTACTGATGATGACTTAGCTGTTGATGATATCAAAGATGATGAGCCTGATTTAGATTTTGATGGTGATTTTGATATGATGACTGGAGATACGCTTCATATGTATCAAGTTGCTGATGAAGATAAAGAAAGCGAACATACACAACTTGGAAGTAATGTCAAAATTAATGATCCAGTTAAAATGTATTTAAAAGAAATCGGACGTGTAGAATTACTTTCACATGATCAAGAAATTGATCTTGCTAAACGTATTTTAGATGGTGATGAAGAAGCAAAAAAAGAACTTGCTGCAGCTAACTTAAGATTAGTTGTATCGATTGCAAAAAGATATGTTGGACGTGGAATGTTATTTTTGGATTTAATTCAAGAAGGAAATATGGGATTGATTAAAGCTGTTGAAAAATTTGATTATACTAAAGGGTTTAAATTTTCAACATATGCAACTTGGTGGATTAGACAGGCAATTACGCGTGCAATTGCAGACCAAGCTCGTACAATTCGTATTCCAGTACATATGGTTGAAACAATTAATAAATTAACTCGTATCCAAAGACAATTAATTCAGGAGTTAGGACGTGAGCCTACAGCAGAAGAAATTGCAGAAAAAATGGATGGTTTAACACCTGAAAAAGTACGTGAAATTCAAAAAATATCTTTAGAACCTGTATCATTAGAAACACCTATTGGGGAAGAAGATGATTCTCATTTAGGAGATTTCATTGAAGATGAAGGCGCTATGTCGCCTGATGATTATGCGGCTAATGAATTATTGAAAGATGAGTTAAATGAAGTATTATTAGAATTGACTGATCGTGAAGAAAAAGTTTTACGCTTAAGATTTGGATTAGATGATGGACGCACACGTACATTAGAAGAAGTAGGTAAAGAATTTAATGTTACTCGTGAACGTATTCGTCAAATTGAAGCTAAAGCGTTACGCAAATTAAAACACCCATCTCGTTCTAAAAGATTAAAAGATTTCTTAGATCGTTAATGATGAAATTATCTAAAAGATTACAGCTTATAGCTGATATGATTAGTCAATATAAACAAGGAAGTAAGATTGCTGATATAGGGACCGATCATGCTTATTTACCATGTTATTTGGTTGAAAATAATATAGTAAGTCATAGTTACGCATGTGATGTAGCACAAGGACCCTATGAATCATCACTTTCAACTATTAAACAATGTGGTATGCAAACGCAAGTTACTGCACTGTTAGGAAATGGATTAGAGCCTATTCTTGATAAAAAAGTAGATATGATAAGTATTGCAGGAATGGGATCTTATCTTATTGTTGATATTTTAAATCAACATCTTGATTATCTTAATCAAGTCAATGTTTTATTTTTACAGCCCAATGCGAATGCTGATTATTTAAGAAAGTATTTGTTTAGTCATAATTTTGGTATGATTGATGAAAAATTAATTAAAGATGGACATCATACTTATGAAGTTATGGTTGTACGAAAACTACAAAGAAAAGATATTTATTATAATGAGTTAGATGAAGAATTTGGTCCAATTTTAAGAAGAGAACAAACATCGTTATTTAAAGAAAAATGGAACAATCAGTATTGTACTTATAAAAATATTGTTAAAGATTTACCAAACAATCATCCTAGAACGAAAGAGTTAAATCATAAAATAGAAATGATAGAGGAAGTTTTAAATGAAAGCAAATAAGATAATGGAATATTTAGAAGGCTACTTTCCTTTATCCTTACAAATGGATTTTGATAGATGCGGATTACAAATAGGAAATAAACAAACAGAAGTGAACAAGGTATATATTGCCCTAAACGCAGATAATGAAACATTACAACACTGTATTGATGAACAATGTCAAATGCTCATTACTCACCATCCATTTTTACTAGAAGAATTAGTTAATATAGACTTGGAAAATCATCAAGGAAAATTTATAGAAAATGCAATAAAAAATAATATTGTTGTTTATAGTTTGCATACTTGTCTAGATCGAGGAAAAAATCATATTTCGATGAATGATTGGCTAATTAATCAATTACCAGTTGAAAATGTACAATGTTATGATCGTCATGAAATTGGTAAAAAGGCAATTTTAAAAGAACCTATGAAGGCGAAAGATTTTGTAGACTATATTAAAGATGTATATCATTTATCATATGTAAGATGTTCAAATAATGAAGATAAAATGATTCAAAGTATTGCTATATGTGGCGGAAGTGCAGCAGATGATTTAGAAGTCCTTGCTGGAGAGGTTGATTGTTTTATTACTGGTGATAGTAAGTATCGCCACGCTAAGTATGCTATTGATCATGATATATTTTTGATTGATGCAAACCATCATTTAGAGGTTATTTTTGAAGAAGAATTGGCTAAATTACTAAAAGAATTACCTCTTGAAGTAGATGTTCATCATAGTTTAGATTATTTTAAATATAAATAGAGACTGCTAATTAGTTTCTATTTTTTTGTTTGATATATTATTGTATATATTTTATAATACATGTAGGTAAATATTGGCAAAACTATTGAAAAATAGTGACGCAAAGCTACAGAGCTGAACCATAGAGAAGCTGGCTGAGTTGCATTTATTGTAAGTCGGTTTTCTATGGTTTTTTATTTGGAGGAAAGGTTATGTTTAAGAAGTTTATAATTTGTGTTGTGGTAATGACGATGATAGTACCACTTTTTCAATTACAAGTAAGGGCTAATGATAGTATGTCATTGCCAGTACAGTTTTTCGATTATGATGCAGATGGACTGTTTTACGAGTATGCACTTTATAATGGGATGGATACATTTGGGTTAGGAACTTCAAATAATGAAGATGTTACAAAAGGTTTAGTTGAAAAGACGCTAGGTAAAGATGGAAATCCTGTTTATAAAAGAAGTGCCATTGAAAGTGCAGCAAGCACAATTCATGAGAATCTTATAAATTTAAAAGATGATCAAAATTTAAATAAATATGATATTTTTAAAAAATTTTCCAATTATTCGAATGCGAGTGGTTCTGTACATACTAGTCTTTCTGGTAGTGATACAAAACCATTTTATAAAAATTGGAAACTTGAAAATATAGATGGATCTGGTGATGGAGAATATTTACATTCTGGTAATGGAGTCGTATGGCAACAGGAAACGGATGGTGTTCTTAATTATGGTGTCAATGATCATTTGATTAAGGAAATTAACGTAGTTCCTAATACGGAATATAAATTTCATTATTGGATAACAGAAAAAGCAGGCGCAAGTAATGAATTGAAATACCGTGTATTAGATAAAAATGGTAAGGTTTTACTTGATAATAATCCTATTGATACAGTATTTAAATCTTCAACAGATACTATTACGATAGATATTTATCGAGTTGGTCAAACAAAGGATGTCCTTAAATTTTCTAATGTGTACTTAATTAGAGATGATAACACATTTACAGAAAATTATTTAGGTAATATCGAATCATCTTCAACAAGTAATTTCATTGATAAAGGATGGAAATCTCAATTATATAATCAAGCATCTAAAGAGAATGGAAAAATAGTAGATGGTAAAAATTATTGGCAACAAAAGGGTGATGGTATTATTTGTTTAAATGATTCTGCTATCTGTTTTGATACTGATATACCAACGAATCAATATATAAAATTTAATTATTGGTTAGATGAACAAAGTAACAATGGTAGTTTATCAATTGATATATTAGATGAAAATAATCATCTATTAGTAAGTAAAGAAGTAGATAAAAACGGAGGATGGCAAACATTTTTATTAGATATTCCTTCGGGACAAGGTAATATTAAAGTAAGAATTAATGGTCAAGGTGTATCTCCAAGAATGGCTGCACTATCAGTCACTCCAATGGGACAAGTTCTTCCATTAGGACAATATCAAGAAACATTAAATAAATATAACAATAATCAATTAAATGTTATCGATGATTGTAAAACATGTATGGACTATGCTTTTTTACGATTAACAAATTTCTACAATACTCATTTTTATTTGAATAAAATAGATACAACTTATTCAAAAATGATTTTAAATAAGACAGTTAATAATGGTAGAGAAGAGTATCTATTTGATTCATCAAAGCCTATTACCTACAAAAATGGTGAGTTCTATAATGATGGAAATGGTATTTTAGAGAGTGGCTTTTTCCCACTTGATTATCTATCAAATAGTGAAAAACATAGTGATGGGCAAGTTGACCACAATTTTCATTTTGGTATGAAAGTAGATGGTGAATTCATTTATAAACAAAGTTCAAAACAGTTTTTTGAATTTACAGGAGATGATGATGTTTATGTCTTTATAAATGGTCATCTTGTTGCTGATTTAGGTGGAGCACATAAAGCTGCCAATACAATAGTTAACATTGAAGATTTTGCTAAAGAACAGGGTATAAAAAATGGTGAAAAGTGTCATCTACAATTTTTCTATTTAGAAAGGCATACTACAGCGAGTAACTGCAAAATCCAGACCAATTTAAATATAGGAAAACGTGTTGAATATAAATTTGAAAGTGGTACACCAAACATGACACTTCCTAATAGCATATATGAATATGTTCCTATAGATGAAAAAGAATACTATTATGGACAACAAGTAAGTATCGATTTACAAAATAGAAAATTCAAAGATATTCGTGATGATACAAATAAAGGAGTATGGCGTTTTATTGGATGGGATCATAATAGCAAAATTATGTCAAATGATGCATTGCAATTTGTTGGTAAATGGGTTTTTATATCAGATGAAGAGTTACAAAAACAAATTCAAATTGTTTCAGATACTCATTCAAATCAAAATAAAAAAACGCAAATCAATACAGGTGATCAAACTCAAATAGTTCTATATTGTATTATTGCTGTTATAGCGTTATTGGGAATTGTTATCATTATAAAAAAAGCACATAAATAAAAAGTATTGAAATTATTTCAATACTTTTTTAAATAAGTGAATGTTTTTTCATTGTATTATATATACCATTATCAGCAATATCTTCGCAAATTTCATCAGCAATATCTTTTAATCCTTGCTTTGCATTGCCAACAGCTACACCATGATGAACAAATTGTAACATATCTATATCGTTCAATCCATCACCAAAAGCATAGGTGTTGTTGATGTCTATCTTTAAGTGATTAATAACTGCTTGAATTGCACTTGCTTTGTTAACACCAGCAACAGATAGTTCACCACTGTCCTCTCCAAATGAAGGTACTGTACAATGAATGACTTGAAAAGCATCATCGAAGTTCTCTTTTATTGTTGAAAAAGGAATATTTGGATTTTCAAGAAAACATATTTTATTAACATCACTTCGATACATTGAATAGCCTTCTTTTAATGAATTAATAAAATGGCTTGGTTTTTCTTTTTTCATTTTTTTGGCATTTTCATCATTTTCTAAATCGCCATAAGTAATATATTCAAGACGTGGGATAAGATGTTTACTAGCAAATAATCCACCATTACTTTCTAAATAATAGTCATAATGATTTTCTTCAAAAAAATCAACCACTCTTTTTACATCAGCATCACTGACTTTATTATGATATAGCATTTTATCACCGATTAAAACAAAACCACCACCTGCGCCAATGATACCATCAAATCTAATATCTAAAATGTGATCAAAAATTTCTGGTAAACTTCTTCCGGTACATAAAAAGCATAAATTGCCTTTTTTACGCGTTTCTTGTATTGCTTTGATTGTTGATGCAGGAACATATTCTTGGGAAGGTCTTACATCTACTAAGGTTCCATCAACATCGAAAAAGATAATATTTTTTTTCATAGTTACCTCCTGATCGTATTATAGCAAACCTTTGTTTTGTAACTATAGATTTTCAGTATTTGTAATTCTTTATTATTAAGAGTAGAATAGGCACATGGAGGTGGAAAAAGATGAAAGTAAAAATAACGGATTTAATACATGGCTCTGTTGGAAAATCAATTTTTTATTTTTCAATTCCTTTATTAATTGGAAATTTATTTCAACAACTTTATAATACAGTGGATTCTTATGTTGTAGGGAATTACGTTGGAAAACAAGCGTTAGCTGCTGTAGGTGCAGCTTCTCCTGTTATCAATATGTTGATTGGTTTTTTTATGGGATTAGCTACAGGTGCTGGTGTTGTTATTGCACAATATTATGGCGCAAATGATCAAGAAAAATTAAGTAAAGCAGTCCATAGTGCAACTTGTTTAACAATAGTTATGTCTATTTTTTTAACTGTTATTGGTGTTATTGCTACAAATCCATTATTACATGCTATTCGTATTCCTAGTGATGTTTTTCATCAATCATCTCAGTATTTAACAATCTATTTTGGAGGGATTGCTTTTACTTTGATTTATAATATGGGTGCAGGAATATTGAGGGCTATTGGTGATTCCAAAAGACCTTTATATTTTTTGATTATAGCTTCTATTATAAATGTTATTTTAGATTTTCTTTTTGTTAAAACATTTAAAATGGGTGTATGTGGTGCTGGTTATGCAACGTTAGTAGCTCAAGCAATAAGTAGTATCATGGTCTGTTACATACTATTTACAACTTCTCAAAGTTATCGAATTAGAATTAAAGATATTCATTTTCATTTTCCAATATTAAAAAAGATTATTCTTATAGGATTACCAACTGGACTTCAACAAAGTGTTGTTTCTTTATCTAATGTTGTTGTTCAATCTTATGTTAATGATTTTGGTTCTAGTGTTGTAGCTGGTTATTCGGCAAGTGTTAGAATTGATGGTTTTGTCAACCTACCACTTCAAAGTTTCAATATGGCTATTACAACTTTTGTAGGACAAAATATAGGTGCTAAACAGTATAATAGAGTAAAAAAAGGAGCGCGTACAACCATGATTATGGCTACATCTGTTATTGCAACTATTTCGCTTGTTTTATTCTTCTTTGGTGAAAGTATTATTGCTGTATTCAATGGTGAGGCAGATGTTATCCAAGCAGGTAGAACCATGCAATTAGCCTTTGTACCATTTTATATTTTACTTCCTATTAACCAAGTTTACGCAGGTGTACTGAGAGGGGCAGGAAAATCCTCTATACCAATGTATATTATGATTTTTAATTTTGTTATTTTAAGACAGATTTATTTGGCTATTATTACTCAGTTTAAAGCAGAAGTCTTTTATGTCTTTATGGGATGGCCTCTTACATGGATCACATGTGCAATTATGACAATGATTTATTATCGTCATGCAAAATGGCTGCCAGAGTAACTGGCAGCCATTAGTCTAATATACGCTGTTTATCAATTATTGGCTTTTGATAAGTGTTTTTATCATTGTAATCGAATTGTTTTAAATATTCAATCACTTGATTAGTGAGATATGTTGGGGTAGAAGCACCGGATGAAACAGCTGCGGTTTGTTTATGTTTTAACATATCAATTTGAATATCTTTAACACTTTCAATCATATAGACTTCATGTTTTTCACTAGCAATACTTGCTAGTTTTTTTGTGTTATTTGAACGAGGGTCTCCTACAATAAAGACAACATCTACGTCATCTTGTATATTATGAATAGCTTCCTGTCTGATTTTAGTAGCAGTACATGTTTCTTTAGCAATTTCGACATGTTTTAAGTGCTTTTTTGCATATTCACATAAATCATAGACATCATAAAGTGACATCGTTGTTTGATTAGTTAATACGTATTTTTTTGACTGATCTAATTGAAAAAAATCATCTTTTTTTGTTATGAGATGAATATGTTTTGGATCAATAGATATGGCTCCTTCAGATTCAGGATGACCATCTTTTCCAATATATAAAATATCATACCCCTCATTTAATTTGTTTTTAATTAAATCGTGAGTTTTAATTACATCTAGACATGAAGCATCAATAACATCCAATCCTTTTTCTTTGGCTTTAATAAAAACCTGATCACTTGCTCCGTGAGCTGTAATAATAACACACCCATCATCTATTTGATCTAATAATTCTAAACGTGTTTTTCCTTTTTGATCAATTGTTTGAATTCCTTTATCTTGTAATGCTTGCACAATATATTGATTATGTACAATCATTCCTAGAATATAAACAGGTTTATCTTTGGGTGTATTTTTTTTAGCAATATTAATAGCTCTAACAACACCTTTACAATATCCTCTAGGAACAATTCCTATTACTTTCATTCAATCACCTCATTTTTATTATAGCATATTTTCAAATATTTCTTCTTCAACATCATCTTTATTTGTATCTATTGGGTGAATTGAATCAACAATCTCATCAAAATTTAAATCATCTATATGACGTAATGCTTTCATAATAAAAATTCCATTTTTAGTATTATAAATTAAAGGTTTAACTTGATTGATAATGGGGACAATTTGGTTAATTGTTGCAATTGATCTAATTGCAATATTAATTGTTCTTTTTAGTTTCATTTTGTTTTGCATAGTTTGATAATTAGGTAATGAATAGGGATTATATGAATAAGGTTGAGATTGAAAATAATAGTTTTCATCATTGAAAGGATTCATATTCTTACCTCCTCATATTAAAATATGAAAAAAATGTAAAAACGTGATATAATGAGGTAACTTATGGAGGAATTATCGTGGGAATTAGTTATGACTATTATCGTATTTTTTATTATGTAGCAAAATATAAAAGTTTTTCAAGAGCAGCTCAAGTTTTATCAAGTAATCAACCTAATATTACGAGATCAATGAATAATTTAGAATCACAATTAGGTTGTGTTTTGTTTATAAGATCAAACAGGGGAATTATTCTTACAAATGAGGGAAAACAATTATATGATCATGTAGCTATTGCATATCAACAATTACAGGCAGCAGAACGTGAACTCGCCAATACAAAAAGTTTAGAAAAGGGAATAATTAATTTGTGTGTAAGTGAAACAGCTTTAAGAGTTTACTTTTTACCTATTATGAATGAATTTAGAAAGAGATATCCCCATATTCATTTACAGCTTTCTTCTCATACAACACCTCAGGCGTTACAATCGCTAAAAAATGGTGAATCGCAACTTTCAATTATTACAACGCCAGCTACGGTTGAATATCCATTACGACAAACTCAATTATGTGATTACGAAGAAATATTAGTTGCTGGGAAAAAATATATGTCACTTGCTGACAAGCCAAGACATTTATATGATTTGGAAGATCATCCCCTTATTTGTTTATCTAAAGATACGATGACTTATGCTTTTTATCATGATTTATTTGTTAGCAATCACGCTCAATTTCACGTTGATATTGAAGCGGCATCAACAGATCAAATTGTTCCGATGATTGAAAACGAATTAGGAATTGGTTTTGTAGCTAAAAGCATTGCAAAAAGTGCAATCAAACATGGCAAAGTTGTAGAAATTCCTCTTATAGAAAAAATACCAAAAAGATATGTTTGTTTGGTAGAAGATCGCAGTCATCCTTTAGGAGTAGCAGGACGTGCTTTAAAAAGATTACTTATTGAGAAAAGTGAATAATTATTGAAAAGTATAATGAATATGTTATAATGATTTGACTTAAAAGGAGGAAAGATATGAATAATTTTACATCATTTCATTTTAAAGAGTTTTGTTATCAAGTTATAGATGAATTGGGTTTTAATAAACCAACTCCAATTCAAGAAAAAGTAATTCCTTTAATTAATAAAAAAAGAGATATTATTGGTATTTCTCAAACAGGGACAGGAAAAACACATGCTTTTTTATTACCAATAATGAATAATATCAATACTGCACATGATAGTGTTCAAGCAGTTATTACCGCACCAACAAGAGAACTTGCTTCTCAAATTTATCAAAATGCTAAATTATTTATGAAATATAATCCTCAATTAAGAGTATCTTTAATAGTGGGTGGAAGTGATCGAAATAAAGCTGTACAAAAATTAACAACGCAACCACATTTAGTTATTGGAACTCCTGGAAGAATTAAGGATTTATCTTTAGAAGCACAGGCTTTAAAAATTACAACAGCTAAAATATTTGTTGTTGATGAAGCGGATATGACTTTAGAGTTTGGATATTTAGAAGACATTGATGCTGTAGCCGGTAAAATGGCAGACGATTTACAAATGATGGTTTTTTCGGCAACAATTCCTCAAAATTTAAGACCTTTCTTAAAAAAATATATGAAAAATCCAGAAACTGTTGAAATTAATAGCCAACTAGTAACAACAGCAAATGTTGAACATATTTTACTAGCAACTAAACATCAAGAACGTTATCGTGTTTTAAAAGATATCATGGCAACAATTGATCCATACATTTGTATTATTTTTGCTAACAGAAGAAGCGAAGTTTCTACAATTACACGTCGTTTAAGAGAAGATGGCTATAAAGTGGGGGAAATTCATGGTGACTTAGAGCCACGTGAACGTAAACAAATGATGCGACGAATTCAAAATATGGAATATCAATATATTGTAGCGACAGATATTGCAGCCAGAGGGATTGATATTGATGGAGTAAGTCATGTCATTAATATGGAATTACCAATGGAACCTGATTTTTACATTCATCGTTCAGGAAGGTGTGGTAGAGGTAGCTATACAGGTGTTTGTTATTCAATGTATGATTCAAATGATGAAAAAAACATTGCTGTATTAGAAAGAAAAGGTATAGAATTCAAAAATGTTGTCTTAAAAAAAGGACAATTTGTGGATTTAGGCGAACGTGAAAAACGTAAGAAAAGAATTAAGCAACCTACTGAATTAGAAAAACAAGTTCAAATGATTGTTAGAAAACCTAAAAAAGTTAAGCCAGGGTATAAAAAGAAAAGAAAACGTGAAGTTGAACAATTAGTTAGAAAACAAAAACGTGCTTTAATTCGAGAAGATATTAAACGTCAGAAAAAAGAAAGAGCACGACAAGCTCAAATTGCTAAAAGAGCTATGGAGGAAGATTAATGATTATTGGATGTCATGTATCTATGTCAGGTAAAGATATGTTACTTGGTTCAGTTAAAGAAGCTTTATCATATGGTGCAAATACTTTTATGTTTTATACAGGTGCACCACAAAATACAAGACGTAAACCTGTTAGTGAACTTAAAGTAGATGAAGCAAAAGCATTAATGAAAGAAAATCATATTTCACTTGATCATGTTGTTGTTCATGCACCTTATATTATTAATTTAGCTAATACTGTAAAGGAAGAAACATTCCAATTAGCAGTTGATTTTTTAAAACAAGAATTAGAAAGATGTCAAGAAATTGGGACTTCTATTTTAGTTTTACATCCCGGAAGTCATGTAAAAGCTGGAGAAGAAGTTGGTTTAAATCAAATTGTTAAAGGTTTAAATGAAGTTTTAAAAGAAACAACTTATCAAGGGAAGATAGCATTAGAAACGATGGCGGGTAAAGGGAGCGAATTAGGAAAAACGTTTGAAGAAATTCAATACATTATTTCCCATTGTGATTATCCTGAAAAACTTGGTGTTTGCTTAGATACATGCCATATTCATGATGCAGGATATGATTTAACTCATTTTGATGATGTTTTAGATAAATTTGATCAAGTGATTGGTTTAGATCGTTTATTAGTTGTTCATCTTAATGACTCAAAAAATATATGTCATGCAAGAAAAGATCGACATGCTAATATTGGGCAAGGTTATATTGGTTTTGAAACTTTGAATATGATTTGTCATCATGAAAAGTTAAAAGATGTTCCTATTATTTTAGAAACACCTTATATTGATAAAAAACCACCATATAAAGAAGAAATAGCCATGTTAAAGAATCAGACATTTGAAGATATATTAAAATAATCATTTAAAAATAACTTTTTAATTTTAAGACAGGTCTTAGGACTTGTCTTATTTTTTATAGTATTAAATAAAACAGGATAATAATGACTGTCTGTTGTAGCAAATAAATTATTTTTTAATATATCAAAAATAATTTTTAGATGACGTTCTTCAATATTTAGTTCTTTAATTTCTTCTTTATTTTTAAATTCTTGATAATTAATTTCTGCTAAAAATATCGTTAATTTTTCCATTTCATATCTCCTTATAATAGAGAATATGAAAAAGATGGTAAAATAGAACTATTTTACCATCTTAAGTATTTCCTCTTTTAATACTTTAACCATATCTTCTTGCTTTACTTTTCTTATAATTTCACCTTTTTTGATTAATAGCCCTTCATTGACACCACCGGCAATACCAATATCAGCATTTTTTGCTTCACCCGGTCCGTTAACTGCACAACCCATAATAGCAACTGTAATGTCACTATGAATTGTGTTAAGAAAATCTTCAATTTCTTTTGCAACGGGAATAAGATTATATTGAATACGACCACAAGTTGGACATGATACCAATGTTGGAACATGATCAATTAAATTTAATTCTTTAAGTAAAATTTTAGCAACTTTGATTTCTTCAATAGGGTCATCACTTAATGAAATGCGGATTGTATTACCAATACCCTGATATAATAAAGTTCCAATCCCTAATGATGACTTAACTGTTCCTCCTAAACGAGTACCCGCCTCTGTTACACCAATATGAAGCGGACAGGAAAAAGTTTTACTAGCAAGAGTATAAGCTTCTATTGTAAGTAAAGTGTCTGAAGATTTTAAAGAAATACAATAATCATAGAAGTCTAAAGATTCTAGAATATCAATATGTTTTTTAGCACTTTCAATCATTCCTTGTGCAGTAGGTTTACCGTATTTAGCTAAAATATCCTTTTCTAAAGAACCACTATTAACTCCAATGCGAATAGGTATATGATGCTCTTTACAGGCTTCAACAACAGCTTTAACTTTCTCAATACTTCCAATATTACCAGGATTAATGCGAATTTTATCAATACCTGATTCAATAGCAATCAATGCTAAACGATAATCAAAATGAATATCAGCAACTAAAGGAAGAGATACTCTTTTTTTTATTTCTTTAATAGCTTTTGCATCATCTTGATTTAAAACAGCCATTCTTACAAGTTGACATCCAGCACGTTGTAATTGATTTATTTGTTCAACAGTTCGATCAACATCACTTGTTTTTGTATTAGTCATAGATTGGATAATAACTTGATTATTACCACCTATAGTTAAATTTCCAACATGAATTGATCTTGTTTCTTTTCTTAACATAATTTAACCTCATTTCTTATTTTTATTATACTGATGTTTAAATTAATTGTATAGAAAAAAAGGAATAAATTCCTTTTTAAATAAGTGTTTCAAATTGATTTAGTAAATCTTCAAAATAGTGGAAAGCATCATCGTAAATAGCATCCTCTAGAGGGTTAACGCCAGCCTTTGTAAGTAAATCTACAGGTGATTGACTACCACCAGATTTTAAGAATGCAAGATAATTTTGCACTTGTTGTTGATCACCCTTTAAAATACGGTTAACTACCGCTAAAGCAACGGTCATTCCTAAAGTATACTTATAAACATAATAATCATAGTAGAAATGAGGAACGTAATAACATGACCAGCCAACGAGATCATCCATTTTTACATCTTCACCAAAATAATCTTGGTTAAGTTTTGCATATAAGTCAGTGATAATTTTTGAAGACATCGGTTCATTATTTTTTGCCATTTCATGTAAACGGTGTTCAAAATCAGCAAACATAGGTTGTCTAAAAATTAAACCAACACAATTTTCTAATTGTTCATAAATGTAATAAGCTTTTTCCTGGTTATCTTTTGCATGATTGATCATGTAATTAATAAGTAAAGTTTCGTTGACAGTAGAAGCCACTTCAGCAACAAAGATACGATAATGACTATTTACGAACTCTTGGTTATGATTAGATAAATAAGTGTGTACACTATGTCCTAATTCATGAATCATTGTTGAAAGTGAATTATAGTCACCAATAAAATTCATTAAAATAAAAGGATTAGTTCCATAACTACCACTACTATAAGCACCTATTCTCTTTCCTGTTGTTGGATAGAAATCAATCCAACGTTCATTTCTTGCTTTATGAATAATATCTAAATAGTCTTTACCAAAAGGTTGAAGAGCTTGATCAATAATATCAAAACATTGTTCAATTGTATATTTTTTAGTCACATCCTTGACTAAAGGAATATTTAAATCATAATTATAAAAATCATCAATTTTTAATATTTTCTTTTTTAATTTATTATAACGATGAAATAAATGACGATACTGATGATTTGCTTTATCTAAAATTTTAAAGAATAAATCAGTAGGAACATCATCATTAAATACACTTGACGCTAGGGGTGAATCAAAATGACGAACATCACTATAAAAAGCATCTTTTTTCATTACCCCGGCTAAGGTTGTTGCAAAAGTATTTTCAAATCTTTTATATTCTTTAAAAAAATGATGATAGGCTTGTTTTCTTACATTAATATCTTTGTTTTTTAAAAATTCATTTAATGTTGCATTATTTAAAGTTTCTTTTTTACCATTAACTTCAACATCTTCATATTCTAATCGTAAAGAATCAAATACTTGTTCACTTATATCAGCTAAACCATCTACTTTAGCGATGAGAGTTTCTTGTTGATCATCAAGTAAATGAGGTTTGTATTTTAAAACTTGTGAAATTGAATATTGATAACTCTGCAAACGAGGATCTTCTAGATAATGGTTGACTTTACTTTCATTTTTACATATTTCATTATCTACATAGACAAGTTTTACACTTGTATCTTGTAATAGTGTCATGACTGTTGCCATCATTTTTTGGTATTGTTGATTTTGAGGTTCAACGTCACAGTTTAAATGGGCATAACAATAAGCTTTGTTTAATATAATGCTCATTTCGTCTTTAGTTTTTAAAAAAGAATAGAAGTGATCAAAATCATCACATAAATGATTTTGATATGAAGCTAATTCATTAAGTTGATCTTTACATTTTTCAATATCTTGATAGAATTCCTTATCATTTTGATATATTGTGGATAAATCCCAAGTATATTTTTCTTCAATATCTTTTCTTTCCATACAATTTTCTCCTTTAAACTAAAAAACTCTATCAATTAGATAGAGTTTACTAACTTAGCTAATCTAGATTTTTGTCTACTAGCATAGTTTCTATGATGAATTCCTTTTGTAACAGAAGCATCTAATTTACTTGCTGCTACGCTATATGCTTTAACAGCTTCATCTTTATTTCCATTTTCAACTGCTGCTAACACGTTTTTGATTGCAGTTTTTAATGCTGATTTGTATGAAGCATTTTTTGCTCTTTTTTTGTTATCGTTTTTGTAACGTTTGATTTGTTGTTTCATATTTGCCATGATCTTTCACCTCGCTTTGCAACTTGCCTTTACATTATATATAAAAAAATGTGTAATTGCAATGTTTTTTTCAATTATATTAATAGAATAGAAAAAGAAAAATAGAACATACTCATTATGGTGATATAATGGGACAAAATCAAATTCATAGTGATCTAGCAAGTGAAGTTTTAACCCAATTAAAAGAAGGTCAATATTATACAAGAGAAGAAAAAAAGTTTAATGAAGTTAAAGTAGAAACAATTCATATTTTAAAGGAAGGACAAATTTATCATCCTAAAGGTCAGTACATTGAAATATCTTTTCAAGATTACTTAAAAGAACAGGATATCATTCACGTCTTACATCAATCTTTAAAATCATTTATTATAAACATACCAAGAATATTGATAGTTGGTTTAGGGAATCGTTACTTAACTAACGATGCAATTGGTCCACAAACTTTACGGGATATTAAGATTACACATTATTTAAATCAAGAAGTCAGACAAAGAAATCATTATTATGATATCTTGGCTTTAGCACCAGGGGTGATGTATCAAACGGGAATGGAAAGTTCTAAAATTATTCAATCTTTAGTCAAACAGGAAAATATTGATTTAGTTATTGTAATTGATGCACTTTGTGCCAGTAGTTATGAAAAATTAGGACATGTTATACAAATTAATAATACAGGTATCTATCCTGGAAGTGGCGTAGGTAATCATCGTTTAGGAATAAATAAGGATAGTATTGGTTGTCAGGTTATAGCGATAGGGGTGCCTACTGTTATATATGCTGGAGCGTTATTCAAAGATCTTTTAGGCTATCTAAAGGGTTATTTTGGAGATGCCTTGAATCCTGTAAACAAATTAAAAGTAGGGAAAAGAAAGCAATATCAAGGTTCTTTAAGTAATCAACAAAAAACACAATTATTAGGTGATATAGGCTTATTAAATGATCAAGAACTATTAAATCTTTTCAATGAGATATTAGATCCAATAGATGCTAATTATGTTTTGTCTGATAAAAAAATTGATGAACAAAATGAAGTATTATCTAGAATTATTGCAAAAAGTATTAATCTATTGACGTACTAATCCTACAAAATATGCATATGATGAATTGTATAATAGTACAGGGTGATCATATGAAATTAAAAACATCAATACAAATTATCATAAAACTAAGCATTATTATGGCATTATTATGGTATTTACCAACTTATACTTTATCAAGCGCAAAAGTGTTTAAGGCTATTGAAGTGCCAAAGCCTGCACAGCCAGTACAAAAATTAATAAGTCAAAAAAAGATTCATATATACAACACTCATCAAGGTGAAAAGTATCAAGGGTATAGTGTTATTGATGGGGCTAAACATTTAAGTAATTTATTAAATAAAATGGGATATAGCTGTGACGTTGAAAATAATGATTTTGAAAACTATAAAGCAGTACACAAGATAGCTTATGATCGTTCTTACCTTGTATCAAAGCTTTATTTAGAAAATGCAATTCAAAGTCACGGTCATTATGATTTAGTGATTGATTTTCATCGAGACAGCATTCCTAAAAATTATTCAACACTAACATTGAATAATCATGCTTATGCAAAAATTTTGTTTGTAGTAGGGAAAAGTAGTGGTAAATTTGAGGCAGTACAAGCGTTAAGTCAACAGTTATCTAATCGTGCTAATCATTATGCTAATGGAATATCAAAAGGAATTATGGTTAAACAAAATCACTATAATCAAGGAATATGTGATCATACAGTTTTAATAGAATTTGGTGCTCAAGATAATACAAAAGAAGAAGTGCAAGCAAAAATTGAAATTGTTGCTCAAGCTATTAGAGATTATTTACAGTGAAAGAATATTTAGTAGATATTTGTTTGGTTGCATTATTGATATTCTTTATAAATGGTTTATTTGGGCATAATCAAATTGAGCATCAATTATTCAATCAAAATTTAACTTCCTTTGAAGAAAAAATAAAAAAGCAGGAGGTCAGTGAAGAAAAACAAGGAATGAATTACCAGCAAGATGATAATCAGTTCTCTAAAATAATAAAAAGAATAAGTGATTTTTGTATATCATTTATTAAAACAATTGTATTGATTATTTCTAATTTTATTAGTACACTTTTGTCGTAAGGATGTGAAAAAATGAATAAAACAAGAATTGTATTTATGGGTACTGCAACATTTTCTCAAGCAGTATTAGAAAAATTAATAGAAAATCAATATCATATTGTTGGTGTTGTATGCCAACCAGATCGTCTTGTAGGACGTAAAAAACAATTAAAAATGCCTGAAGTCAAAGAAGTGGCTTTAAAGTATGATATTCCTGTCTTTCAACCAGAAAGAATTAAAACAGATTATCAAACAGTTTTAGATTGGCAGCCAGATATGATTATTACTGCTGCTTATGGACAACTCATTCCTCAAGCTATACTTGATTATCCTCAACTTGGTTGCATTAATGTTCATGCTTCTTTATTACCACGTTATCGTGGGGGCGCTCCGGTTCATTATGCTATTATTAATGGTGATCAACAAACTGGTGTAACAATTATGTATATGGCTAAAAAAATGGATGCAGGAAATATTATTAGTCAAAGAACAGTAGATATTTTACCGGTTGATACGGTAGGTGTTTTATATGATCGTTTATCAGATGTTGGTGCAGAATTATTAATTGATACTTTACCATCAATCATTGAAGGAACGAATGATTCGATAGAACAAGATGAAAGCCAAGTTACATATTCACCAACTATTTCTCGTGAAGATGAAAAAATTAATTGGGATTTATCAGCAACAGAAATATATAATAAGGTAAGAGGAACTAACCCATGGCCGGGAAGTTATACGACTTATCAAGGAAAGAATATTAAAATTTGGGCTGGTCAAGTGCATCAATGTCAAAATGCAATTAAACATCATCAACATCAAGAAAATGGAACAATTGTTAAAATATTTAAAGATGCTATTGGTGTAAAGGTACATGATGGAGTATATTTGATTACTGAATTACAAATTCCAGGAAAGAAAAAAATGTCAGTTAAAGATTATTTAAATGGGCATTGTATGTTTGAAGTCGATACAAAGTTTGAATAAAACTTTGTATTTTTTTCTTTTCTTGATTAGAAACTCATTTTGCAATGAATCATGCTATAATATACATATAATAAATGAATAGAAATATGAAGTAGTATTGAGGAGGATGTATGAAGTTTATATTTTTTGATATTGATGGTACTTTAACAGGGAAAAGCAGACAAGTTACACCTAAAACAGTTGAAGCTATTAGACAGGCACGTGCTAATGGTAATAAAGTTTTTCTATGTACTGGACGTGCTCCAGTTTCCATTATGAAAAGTATTAGAAATATAGGATTTGATGGAGTTATTTCATCAGCTGGCAGTTTTATTGAAATAGATGGACAATATATTTGTGAAAATTTTATTAATCAATATTTATTACAAGAAGTCATATTATTGTTTACGAATGCAAATGTTCTTTATACTTTAGAAACCAAAGATTGTTTGTATCAATCTCCTGGTGTTTTAGAATTCTTTAATAAAAGACACAAAAGAGATTCACAAAACAATCCTGAACTAGCACGTTTTTTAGAAGCTAGACAAAAAGAAGAAGTGAGAAAACCAGTAAGTCAATTTGATATAGGACATCATAAAGTAGCAAAGGTTGTCTTTATTGCTAAAGATAAGTATGCATTTTTAGATACAGTCCCTTATTTAAGTGAGTTTTTTAATGTTGTTACTTTTTCTCAATATAATGATGATTTTATTAATGGTGAAATTATTATAAAAAATAGAACTAAAGCAGATGCTTTGAAGGAAGTTGTTGAATATTATCATGGTGATATGAAAGATACCATTGCTTTTGGTGATAGTATGAATGATTACCAAATGTTAGAAGCAGTCAATTATGGTGTTGTTTATGAAGGAGCATCAGATAAGGTAAAAGCAGTAGCTAATGATACTTTTATCGATCCAGATCAAGATGGTATAGCACTTAGCCTAAAAAAACTAAATATAATATAGAAAGAGGGTATAAATATGGGAGATGTGCTTTTGGCAAGAATTTTAAAATATTTGAATGGAACATTATTTTTAGATGATGGATATCGTTTTTGTGTTTTCTTTATCAAAAATTATGTTGGTTTTTATAAATTGACCTTATCACAAGTAAGTGAACAATCGGGAATAAGTGAAGAAGCCATTTTAGAGTTTTTAATACATCTAGGTTTTTATCGCTTTGATGATTTTCAAACAAGATTGTATCAAGATGTTATTTTAAGAATGGATCAAATTCGAGCTAGGATGATTGGTATTGATTTACAAGAATTGGTTGATCGAGTTCATTTAGAGAATGATGGAATACTGGATATGATTAAAGGTATTTGTCATGATATTCATCAAAGTAAAAGAGTGATACTCGTTGGTGCTCTTTATCCAATGTCAATATCAGTTGAATTACAGACAGATTTAATTACTTTTGGAAAAGAAGTTATTCAATATCATTCTTACGATAATGAATTGACTTTTGAAGAGGGTGATTATGTCATTTTTATTTCAGCCACAGGAAGAGCGATGGAAAACTTTTTATACCAAAAACAACATCTTTCATTAGATAACCCTCAATCATTACTCATTACTCAAAATCAAACTTATGAAAAAAGAATGATTACTAAAAAAACATTACGTGTACCTGGTAAATTTGATAGTATCAATTTTAATTATCAAATTATGACAATCTTTGATTTGATACGTGTTATTTATTATCAAACTTATCAACAAATTTAACGAATAGTTATCTATTCGTTTTTTAATGGAGGTAAAAATGAAAATATATCAACAATTAAGAGAATTCAAGCCAATAAATGATCAAGAAAAGCAAGACCAAACTCAAATATTGAATGTCCTCAATTTGCCAGATGTTTTTACTAGAAAAAATACTTTGGGTCATTTTTGTGCATCGGGATGGATTTTAAATGAAACCCATGATGCTGTTTTAATGTGCTATCATCGTATTTATCAATCTTTTTCTTGGTTAGGTGGTCATAGTGATGGAAATAGTAATCTTTTAGAAGTAGCACTTAAGGAAGTAAAAGAAGAAAGTGGTTTGCAGAATATTAAAGTTCTTGATGAACATATTTTTTCATTAGAAATTTTACCTGTTTTTGGACATATCAAGCATGGTCAGTATGTTTCATCACATCTACATTATAATGTAACTTATTTATTTGAAGCATCATCGAAAGAACAACTTATTGTTAAAGAAGATGAAAACAGTGAATTAAAATGGATTAAAATTGAAGAACTTGAAAAATATGTAGAAGAAAAGTGGATGTATGAAAATGTATATTGTAAGTTGGTGAAAAAAGCATTAAGATATTGATAAAATAAGGGAGAAATAAAATGGAAACAGTAAAATTAGGGAAAACAGGAATAGAAGTCAATAAAAATGGTTTTGGGGCTTTACCTGTACAAAGAGTAAATAAAGAAGAAGCAAAAGTAATATTACAAAAGGCATATCAAAATGGGATTAACTTTTTTGATAGCGCAAGAGCATACAGTGATAGTGAAGAAAAGATTGGATATGCTTTAAGTGATGTGAGAAGTCAAATCATTATTGCCACAAAAACAATGGCTACAACAGTCGAACAATTTTGGCAAGACTTAAACACAAGCTTAGCATGCTTAAAAACAGATTATATTGATATTTATCAATTTCATAATCCTTCATTTTGTCCTAAACCAGGGGATGGAACAGGGTTATATGAAGCAATGTTAGAAGCTAAAAAACAAGGAAAGATTAAACATATTGGAATCACTAATCATGGATTAAAAGTGGCTCATGAAGCAGTGGAATCAGGATTATATAAAACTTTGCAATTTCCTTTTAACTATCTAGCTAGTGAAGAAGAACATGAACTTGTAAGATTATGTAAAGAAAAAAATGTTGGTTTTATTTGTATGAAAGCTTTATCTGGGGGATTGATTACTCGTAGTGATGTCGCTTATGCCTATTTAGCTCAATATGATCATGTTTTACCAATATGGGGAATTCAAAAAGAGAGAGAATTAGATGAATTTTTATCATATCAAACACAACCACCAGTTATCAATGAGGAAATAAAGGCAGTTATCCAAAAAGATCAAGAAGAATTAGCAGGTCAATTCTGTCGAGGATGTGGCTATTGTATGCCTTGTCCTCAGGGTATTGTCATTAATCAATGTGCGCGCATGTCACTCATGTTAAGAAGAGCGCCTACATCAGGTTGGCTATCTTCAAAATGGCAAGAAGAGATGAAAAAAATTGAAAACTGTGTTCATTGTGGAAAATGTAAACAACATTGTCCATACCATTTAGATACACCAGAATTATTAAAAAAGAATTTAGAAGATTATAAAACTTTTATAAAATAAACTTGACCTCAAGTTAACTTGAGGATATAGAATTGTAGCGAGGTGATAATATGGATAAACTTGATCGATTAAAAGAAATATTAAAATCATATAAAGATATAGCTATTGCATATAGTGGTGGCTGTGATTCTAATTTTTTACTCTCTGTAGCAATAGATACATTGGGTAAGGATCATGTTTTAGCTGTCAATTGTATGGGAAGAATGATGTCTGACGAAGACCAAGATGATGTTTATCAATATTTAAAAGAGACTTGGCATGTTATTAAACCGGTTAATGTATTTGATGTTGAACAATTTCGTACTAATGATAAAAGAAGATGTTATTTTTGTAAGAAAAATGTCATGAGTCAAGTTATTAATGAAGCAAAAAAACATGGTATTTGTTATGTTGTAGATGGTCGTAATGTTGATGATGGTAATGAATACCGTCCAGGATTACAAGCCTGTAAAGAATTAGGCATATGCTCACCTTTGTATGAAGCAGGGATGACGAAAGAAGATATACGCTATTATTCAAAACAACTTCATATTCCTACATATAATAAACCTTCTAATTCTTGCTTAGCATCACGCTTTGATTATGGTACAATACTAACGAAAGAAAAATTAGATTGTGTTAATAAAGGAGAAAGTTTATTTCATCAATTAGGTATCAAACATATGAGATTAAGGGTGCAAGATGAACTTGCACGTATCGAAGTTGAAAAGCAAGACTTTGATGTTGTATTGAAACATCCTGAATTAATTGATGAATTGAAAAAATTAGGATTTCGCTTTGTTACACTAGATTTAGAAGGAATAAAGAGTGGTAGCTATGATCAAAAATGAGATATTAGTCATTGATGGACAAGGTGGAGGTCTTGGTAAAAGTATTATTGAAACAATAAAAAAGCATTTTCCAGATTGTTTTATTATTGGGGTAGGAACGAATGCGACAGCCACAAGTAGTTTAAAAAAAGGTGGTGCGGATGCTATTGCTACTGGTGAAAATGCAGTTGTTTATAATGCGAAAAAAGCATCCATTATTATTGGTCCAATAGGAATTGCGTTTGCTAATTCAATGTATGGTGAAATATCACCAATGATGGCTCATGCAGTGAATGAAAGTGAAGCTGTAAAATATTTTATTCCAATGGCTCAAAGTAAAGCTAAAATTGTGGGTGTGAAAAACCAAACAATGAATGACTATTTAAATGATTTAATTGATTTACTTAAATAATTCCAACACATGAAGTGGATGAAGAGTTTTGTAGAACTGTGGAAAGGAATTTATGAATATAATTTTAATGCATATGTCTGATGGATTAATATCCATTAACATAGGTGTCGTTTTTACTGTGATTTCATTGATTATGCTTGTTTATTCAATGAAAAAAATGAAAGAAAATCAAGATGAAAAAAAGATTCCCATGATGGCAGTCATGGCAGCATTTATTTTTGCATGTCAAATGATTAATTTTACTATTCCTGGTACAGGAAGTAGTGGACATATTGGTGGGGCTATTTTATTATGTATGATTTTAGGTTATTTTCCGGCTTTTATATCATTAAGCTGTGTTTTGATTATTCAATGTTTATTATTTGGTGATGGAGGATTACTTGCTCTTGGGTGTAACATTTTCAATATGGGTGTTATACCATGCTTTATAGTCTATCCATTGATTATCAAGCCAATTTTAAAGAAAAACTATAATCCCATAACGATTGCTTTAACAAGTATTCTAGGTGTTGTTGTAGCATTAGAACTAGGTGCCTTTTCTGTTGTTTTACAAACCGTATGCTCAAAAGTTACACAATTACCATTTCATCAGTTTGTTCTTTTAATGTTACCGATTCATTTTGCTATTGGTCTTGTTGAAGGAGTCATCACATCACTTATTTGTTTATATGTTTATCGTGATAATCATCAAATTTTAACTCAAGCTTTAAATAATCAATATACATCTTCACCAGTTAAAAAGATAATGACTGTTTTTATTGCTTTAGCATTATTAGTTGGTGGGGGACTTTCTTTATATGCTTCTGGTCAACCCGATGGTTTAGAATGGTCAATATTAAATATAACAGGCAAAGAAGATATAGATAATAGTAATCAAACAAAAGATCAAATTAAACAAATCCAAAATCAAATAACAATATTACCTGATTATTCATTTAAGAATAAAGATTCGCTTTCAGGAACGACTGTATCAGGAATATTTGGTGTAGCAGCAACTTGTATGCTTGGCGGTTTAGTAGGATATGTAGTATTAAAAAAGAAAAATGAAAAAAATCACTAATGCTTTATTACAAGTCAATCATTTAGAAGAAATGGTTGACTTTGATTCATTTATTCATAGATTACATCCTTTTATTAAACTTATTACAACATTTATATATATTGTATGTGTAATAACAAGTCATAGTATTGTTGAACTATTAGTTTATTGTTTGATTTTGTTTATGTTTATTTTTTTATCTCATATATCAGCTTTGTTTTTTATAAAAAAAAGTATCGTTGCTTTACCTTTTTCATTGTGTATTGGATTATCTGATCTATTGATGATGAGGGAACACGTTGTTTTTTTTCATCTTGTTTTAACAACTGGGTTTATAGCCATGATTGCAGTGATGTTAAAAACATTTTTATCAGTGTTGATTGTTTTTTTATTGATTGCGACTACTGGTTTTGAAAGCATTGTAAGAGAATTACTAAGATTAAAGATGCCGGTGTTATTTGTTATGATTTTACTGATGACTTATCGTTATTTGTTTTTATTGGTTGATGAATCTAATGAGATGTCACGTGCTTATATGCTTAGAAATCCAGGTAAAAAAGGAATTGAATTAAAGGATATGGGAAGTTTTTTAGGTAGTCTGTTATTACGCAGTTTTCAAAGAAGTCAAGAAGTGTATCAGTGTATGCAAATAAGAGGATTTGATTTAAAAAATCAAGTTTATGATTATGAAAGAGTAAACAGTGAAGATTATTTTTTAATGATGTTTATTATAGGCTTATTTATAATGATAAAGGTGGTGTTTATATGATTTCATTTCAACATGTAAGTGTTGATTATACACAAGGAGTTCATGCACTTGATGATGTCAATTTGAATATTAATAAGCAAAAATGTATAGGAATTATTGGTGAAAATGGATCAGGGAAGTCAACATTATTATTATCATTATTAAATCTAGTTGAATATGATGGAAAAATAGAATTAGATAATGAAAATATTTTAAAGAATATAAAACAAGTAAGAGAAAAGATAGGATTAGTATTTCAAAATCCAGATCATCAATTGTTTATGTCTACAGTTTATCAAGATATTGCTTTTGGTTTAAAAAATAAAGGTTATGATAAACAAGACATTAATGAAGCTGTTTTTGATATAGCACGTAAGTTAAATATTGAAGAGTTATTAAAAAGAAATCCTGCTCATTTATCAGGTGGACAAAAAAGAGTTGTTTCACTAGCAACTGTATTGGTGATGCAACCGGATATTATTTTAATGGATGAACCATCATCATTTCTAGATTCTAAAAGCAGAAGATTACTTATTGAAGTGATGTCTTCATTGTCGCAACAAATTATTTTTGCGACCCATGATTTAGATATGGCTTTAGATATTTGTGATGAAATTATACTATTAAATAAAGGAAAGGTTATAAAGCAAGCTCCAACATTAGAAATATTACAAGATAAGGTTTTATTAGAAAGATATGGTTTAGAGCTTCCTTTGAGGTTACAAGCATATGAAAGTAATAGATATTCTACAACAAGTCAAAGATAATCAATTAACAATAGAAGAAGCTAAACAGTTAATAGAAAATCCTATTGACTATGCAAATATTGATTATAATCGAGAAAAAAGAACAGGTGTACCTGAAGTTATTTATGGAGCTGGGAAAACAGCTGCTCAAATTGCCGGCATTATTCAAAATATGTTCGATCATCAAGCTATGCATATTTTAGTTACAAAAGTAAATCAAGAAAAATACGAAATATTAAAAAATCAATTTCCTGAATTTATATATGATCAAGATGCTAAAACATTTATCTATCAAAAACAAGAATTTGAAAAGAATAAAGGAAGAATTGCAGTTGTTTGTGCTGGAACATCTGATCTTCCTGTTGCAAAAGAAGCGGTGAATGTGGCGCGTTTTTTAGGAAATGATGTTGATTTCGTTTGTGATGTAGGTGTTGCTGGAATTCATCGTTTATTCAATAAAATGGATGTTATTAAACAAGCACAGGTTATTGTTGTCGTTGCTGGTATGGAAGGTGCTTTAGCTTCTGTTATTGGTGGATTAACAGATAAACCGATTATTGCTGTTCCAACTTCAGTAGGATATGGCGCAAACTTTCAAGGATTATCAGCTTTACTAGCTATGTTAAATAGTTGTGCTAGTGGGATGAGTGTTGTCAATATTGATAATGGATTTGGTGCTGGTTATATGGCACATACAATTAATTGTATTGGAGGCAAGAAATAATGAAAGCTTTATATTTTGATTGTCAAAGTGGTATTAGTGGAAATATGACATTAGGGGCATTATTAGAAATAACAAAAGATGAAAATTATTTAAGACAAGAATTAGATAAATTACATGTAGATGGTTATTATATCACGATTAACAAAACAGTAAAAAATGGAATCAGTGGGACATATGTAGATGTTATTTTAGAAAATCATGAACATCATCATGATCATCACCATCATGAACATCGTAATTTACATGATATTAATCATATTATTGATCAAAGTGAATTAGATGAAAAGGTAAAAGATTTAGCTAAAAGAATCTTTTTAAGAGTTGCTAAGGCAGAAAGTAAAGTTCATCAAAAATCATTAGATGAAATTCATTTTCATGAAGTTGGTGCGATAGATAGTATTGTAGATATTGTAGGATGTGCTATTTTAATTCAACAAATTAATCCTGATGTTATTTATAGTAGTGTGGTTCATGATGGATACGGTTATGTCGAATGCGCTCATGGGACAATTCCGGTTCCAGTACCCGCAACGAGTGAAATTTTTACGGATCCTAAGGTAAAAATGAAACAAGTTGATATTGAAGGTGAGATGGTTACACCAACAGGGGCTGCAATTATTAGTGAACTTGCAGAAAGTTTTGGAACAATGCCAACAATGAATGTTTCACAAATTGGTTGGGGTTGTGGAACAAAAGACTTTAAAATCCCTAATGTCTTAAAAGTAAGTTTAGGTGAAACAGAAGCACAAAATGAAGATGTCATTGTATTAGAATGTAATATAGATGATATTTCCGGAGAAGTATTAGGTTACACAATGGAATGTTTATTTGAACATGGCGCATTAGATGTTTTTTATACACCTATTTATATGAAAAAAAATAGACCTGCTTATCGTTTAAGCGTGATTTTAAAAGAAAATGATTTAAAAGAAATTCAAAATATTATTTTTAAAGAAACATCTACTATTGGTGTACGCTATCGCCATGAATCAAGAACCATTTTAAAACGTGAATTATCAACTATAGAAACACCATACGGTTTATTGAAAGTAAAAAAAGTATATAACGATCATCAGGAGTATATTTATCCTGAATATGAAAGTGCTAAACAATTAGCTAAAGATCATCACCTTGCATTAAAAGATATCTATCACTTAGTTAAATAGTTTTATAAGATTTACTTATTATTTGAATAAGTAATGAAAATTGTTTGTTAAAGCATGAAAGCATACAATAATAGACGAGGAGGAGATAGAATGGAATATGTTAATTTAGGTAGAACAGGATTAAAGGTGTCAAAAGTTTGTTTAGGAACGATGTCTTTTGGTACCAGCCAAAGAGGCGGAATCCCTGGTAAAGTGGATGAAGAACACGCTATTGAAATTATTAAACATGCCCTTGATTTAGGAATTAACTTCTTTGATACTGCAAATTATTATGCTTTAGGAGAAGGCGAAGAAATATTAGGAAAAGCTTTGAAGAAGTATGCAAATCGTGATGATGTTGTCATTGCAACAAAACTCTATTACCCAATGCATGGTGGTGCTAATGCCAAGGGATTATCAAGAAAAGCAATTTTTGCAGAAGTTGAGAATTCGTTAAAAAGATTACAAACAGATTACATAGATTTATACATTATTCATCGTTTTGATTATACAACACCAATAGAAGAAACTATGGAAGCACTTAATGATTTGGTAAGAATGGGAAAAGTACGCTATATTGGTGCAAGTGCGATGTATGCATGGCAATTTGAAAAAGCCAATGCTATTGCAAAAGCTCATGGATGGGCACAATTTGTATCTATGCAAAATATGATTAACCTTGTATATCGTGAAGAAGAAAAAGAAATGCTCCCAATGTGTCAATATAATCAAATTGCGCTTACACCATTTTCTCCACTTGCTCACGGTGTTTTCAATAAACCTTATAATGCTAAAAGAGTAGACAACTGTGGAAAATTACAAAATGATTATATCTTAGAACATGATCAAGAAATTATTAAAAGAACTTACGAAATAGCAAAAAAACATCATAAATCAGCGAGTCAAATAGCATTAGCTTGGCTTTATTCTAAACCTTATATTACTTCACCTTTAGTTGGTGGCTCTAAGACAAAATATTTGGATGAAGCAATAGAAGCTATGGATATCGTATTAACTCCAGAAGAAATTAAGTATTTAGAAGAACCTTACGTACCACATGTACAATATGGATTTAGATAGGACTTTTTAAGTCCTTTTTTTATTTGACATTATAAGATAAAGCCTATAATATGAGTAGGAAAAGAGAGGTCAAATAAATGATATATTTAGATTATGCGGCTCATTGTCCGGTTGAAAAGGAAGTTTTGGATGTCTATTATCAAGCGTCTTTAAAATATTTTGCTAATCCTAATGCAATGCATACATTAGGCTTACAAGCTCAAGAAAAGATTGATCAAACAACGAAAGAAATAGCAAAAAAACTTAATGTTTTGCCAGAAGAAATTATTTATACTTCGGGAGCAAGTGAAGCAAATAATTTGGCGATAAAAGGAACTTTAGAAAGATATAAACATCGTGGTAAACATATTTTGATTTCTGCACTTGAACATAATTCTATTTTATCAAGTGCTACTAAAATGCAAGAATATGGATTTGAGGTTGAAATTATTCCTATCAATAAAGATGGGAGAGTTGATTTAGAGCGATTAGTTTCGTTGATTCGTAAAGATACTATTTTGGTTAGTGTGTGTGGAGTAGATAGTGAATTAGGAATTAGACAGCCTATTGAAGAAATTGCTGCCATTTTAAAAAATTATCCGTATTGTTTTTTTCATTGTGATGCTTCGCAAGCTATAGGTAAAGTAAGTATTGATTTTAGCAATGTTGATTTAGTAACAATTGCGCCTCATAAGTTTTATGGATTATTGTCTACAGGATTATTGATTAAGAAAAAAAGAGTAGGGTTAAAAAGTCAAATAGATGGAGGTAAATCCACAACGACATTTAGAAGTGGGACACCAGATTTATGTGCTATTCTTTCTATTAATAAGGCACTGGAAATAGCGTTAATCAATCAAGATGAAAGAGTAAAACATGTAAGAAAATTAAATCAATTATTAAGGACACAACTTAGTCAATACAAAGAAGTGATGATTAATAGTACAGATTACTCTATTGATCATGTTTTAAATATATCTTTGATGAATATCAAAGCGACAGATTTTGTTAGGATGTTAGATCAACATCAGGTATACTTATCTTCAAAAACATCTTGTTGTCCTACCCAAACACCATCTAAAATGGTGTATGCTTTAACTCAGGATCGTAAACGATCTTTATCTTCATTTAGAATAAGTCTTTCACATTTAACGAGTGAAGATGAAATAAAAGAGTTTTTAACAATTTTTGATCAATGCTACAAGGAGTGTTTATAATATGGAAAAATATGAAGAAATAGAAAGAACAATCATTAAAACATATCGTAAAGAAATATGGTCTAAATTTATTAAAGCGATTAAAAATTATGAATTGATTCAAGAAAATGATAAAATTATGGTTTGCATTAGCGGGGGAAAAGATTCATTTTTAATGGCAAAGTGTATTCAAGAATTACAACGTCATGGACGTGTTCCTTTTGAGGCTCATTATGTTGTTATGGATCCAGGATATAATGAGTATAATCGAGATTTTATTGAAGATAATGCAGAACTACTTCATGTGCCTATTGAAATATTTGAAAGTGATATTTTTGATGTTGTTGCTTCAGTTGACAAGAGTCCTTGTTATTTATGCGCAAAAATGAGAAGAGGATATTTATATAGTAAGGCACAAGAACTAGGATGTAATAAAATTGCTTTAGGTCATCATTTTGATGATGTTATTGAAACAACATTGCTATCGATGTTTTATGGTTCTGAAATTAAAACAATGATGCCTAAATTACATAGTGATCATTTTGAAGGTATTGATTTAATTAGACCACTTTATTTAGTTAAAGAAGAATCTATTATTTCTTGGCGTAAATATAACGACTTAACATTTATTAATTGTGCATGTCGTTTTAGTGAAGGATGTTCTTTAATAAATGATGGTACAAGTAAACGAAAAGAAATGAAAGAACTTATAAAAAATATGAAAAAAATAAATCCTAATATTGATCAGAATATTTTTACTGCATTAAATAATGTTAATTTAAATTGTGTGCTTGGAACTAAAGTCAAAGGTCAATATCACAGTTTTTTAGAAGATTATGATTAGAATTCAAGATATCTCGTCTTGAATTTTTTATTTTTATGTAAAATAAACCTAGTAATTCTATATGAAATAGGGTAAAATAAGAAAAAATTGAGAGGGAGTGCAATAAATGAAAAGAATCTTATGTTTTGGAGACTCAAATACATGGGGATATAATCCTATTAAACAGTCTCGTTATCCAAGTGGGATACGTTGGACAACATTATTACACCAATATGGATTAAACAAAAAAACGCAAGTGATTGAAGAGGGATTGTGTGGAAGAACAACTGTGTTTAATGAGGAAAATCGAATAACAAGAGCAGGAAGTGCTGTTTTACCGGTTTTATTAGAATCGCATGCACCTTTAGATTTAGTTGTTATTATGTTAGGAACAAATGATTGTAAGAAATGTTTTCAAACTAATCAAGATACAATTAGTCAAGGAATTGAAGTTTTATTAAAACAAATAAGAGACTTTTCTAATACTGTTAAGATTCTCCTTGTTTCACCAATTACACTAGGTGATGACGTCTATCTTCATGATTTAGCTTTTGATCAACATTCTATAAGATTGTCTTATCAATTAAAAAAGGCCTATCAAAATATTGCTTATAAATGGGATATAGATTTTTTAGCTGCAAGTGATTTTGCTAATGCAGGAGATGATGATTATGAACATTTAAATGAACAAGGACATCGTTTATTAGGAAAAGCATTAGCCTATAAAATTCAAAGTATATTAGAGGATAATAAAGATGTTAGATAAAAAAATTATAAAAACTGCTTTTAAAAAATCAATTCCTATTATGTGTAGTTATCTGTTTATTGCTTTTGCTTATGGATTAATGATGAAAAAAGCTGGATTTGCTTGGTATGTTGCCTTTTTTATTAGTTTTTTTGTATATACAGGTGCTTTTCAATTTGTTCTGATTCCCTTTTTAACAAGTCATGTTTCCTTGCTTACGTTGGCTATTACTGCATTATTGATGAATAGTCGTCAAACATTTTATAGTTTAACGTTTATTCATGATTTTAAGAAGATGGGCATAAAAAAATGGTATATGATACATACTTTGACGGATGAAACTTATGCTGTTAATTGTACTTTAGACGAGGATAATAAAGATGCAGTGATGTTTTATGTTGCTTTATTTTCAAGAATATATTGGTTGTTTGGAACGATTGTTGGCAGTGTTGCTGGTAGTTTGATTCCTATTGATTTAAAGGGAATTGATTTTTGTATGACAGCACTTTTTGTTATTATTTTTATGGATCAATGGACTCAGACAAAAGATCACTTTCCTGCTTTATCAGGAGTCATTATTGCTTTTATATGCTTATTGATTTTTAGCAGTCAACAATTTATGCTACCTTCATTAATTATTGTTTCATTGTTGTTATTATTAAATCAAGGAAAGGAAACGAAAAATGGATAGATATATATTTTTAGTCATTGTTATTTCAACAATCATTACTTTCTTTTTAAGGGCTTTTCCTTTTTTGTTTTTTAATGAACAAAGAAAAATGCCAGCATGGTTAGATCGATTGGGACAACGTTTACCGGCGAGTATTATGGCTATTTTAATTATTTATTGTTTAAAAGATTTGAAAACATCTTTTTTGCCATTAGGGATACCAAGTTTTATTGCCATTATTGTTGTTGTGATGACATATCACATTAAAAGAAATACATTATTAAGTATTACATTATCTACATTAACCTATATGATTCTATTAAACTTGTTTTAATTCATTAACAAATTATAGAGCGATTATACTTTAAATTTGTTAATGACATTTACAAATGATACCTTTATATTTACATCTTATGTTTTTAAGATTATCTTATGTATGTATTAAGAAAGAAGGAATCAAATATGAAAACAAAAGAAGAAATTATTAATGAATCAAAGGAATCTTATGAAAAGAATTTTAGAAGTGACAATGATTTTCATCATCAAGAAGAAGGTAAAGATATCGTTTTAGACAAAGAAAAATTAACTCAAGATATTAATAAACAAAAAGAAAATGAAGAAAAGAGACATGAATCATTAGAAGTTTTAAAAGATAAATTAACAGTAGAAGCTGAAGATAAATTTGAAGAAACATTTGGGAAAGAAGAAAATCATAGTCAGTCACATGAAAAAATGACTACTGATCAAATGTATGAACATTTACAAGAAGAAAAACAACATCAAATGGAAATGGCTAAAGAATTAAAAAATGAAGAATTAAATAAATAACAAAAGTTCTTCCAAAGGCAATGACTTCTGGAAGAACTTTTTGTATACTTAAAATATGATAAAAGAGGTGAGATGATAATATGCTTATTATTCATAAAATAGAAAAAACACATTTTTCATCAAGTGAAGCGGTCATTGTTCAATATATTTTAGATCAAGGAGATAAAATAAAAGATATGACGGTTGCTAAAATAGCTCAAGCAACTTATACTTCACCACCACTACTTATTCGTATTGCTAAAAAATTGGGATATTCAGGATGGAATGAATTCAAAGAAGCTTATCTTAAAGAATTGAGTTATATGTATGCAACGAGTGATATTGATGCCAGCATTCCTTTTGTGTTAGGCGATGATTATATGACAATAGCAAAAAATATAGCTTTATTACAGCAGGAAACATTACAAGATACATTATCGTTATTAAGTCATGATGCACTTTATCAAGCAATGAAGTATTTAAGAGAGTGCAAAACGATTGATTTATATGGTGTTTCTTTAGCTATGTTACAAGCAGAGGATTTTGCAGAGAAGATGTTTTGCATTGATAAATCTGTAAAGATTTGTCATTTAACAGGAGCAGCACAAAGACAAGCCATTATGTCAGATCAAACTCATTGTGCCATTTTAATTTCATATTCTGGACAAACTTCTTTCATTATTAAAGTAGCTAAAATATTAAGACAAAAAGGAGTTCCTATTATTGCTATTACTTCAATTGCCGACAATGAATTATCTAAGTTGGCTCAAGTTACTTTACCTATTTCATCTAGAGAAATGTTACATACTAAGATTGGTGAGTTTGCTTCAACCCAATCCATTAAATATATTCTAGATACTTTGTATGGATGTATTTTTTCATTGGATTATCAAAATAATCTAGATAGAAGAATTGAAATTGCTAAAGAAATAGATGATAAAGTATCAGGGTATGAGTTCATAAACGAAAAATAGAAAGGATGATATAATGCTACCACAGGAAAGACATGATCAAATTATTGCTAGATTAAATATAGAAGGACAGGTTAAAGTAAAAGAATTGGCGTACGATTTTAAAGTGACAGAGGATTGTATACGTAAAGATTTAGCGATGCTAGAAAAAGCAGGTTTATTAAAAAGAATTCATGGTGGCGCAACGCAAGTAAGAAAGAATTTGCATATTTTTAATGTAAATGAACGAATATCAGTACGCTTACCTGAAAAAAAACAAATTGCTAATAAAGCTATTGATTTAATAGAATCAGGAACGATGATATATTTAGGTATTTCTACCGTCAATTTAGAAATTGCTAAATTAATCTATCAAAAAAATTTAAATATCACAGTAGTAACAAATATGATTGACATTATGCAAATTTTTACCCATGGTGATTGTAAAGCAAAACTAATATTTATTGGTGGCTCATTTAATCGGGCAAGAGATGGTTTTTTAGGCGCATTAGTGATCGAACAAATTCAAAAATATCGTTTTGATCTTGCTTTTTTAGGGGCTGTTGGTATTAATATTCATGATGGTAAAGTGACAACCTATGATGTAGAAGATGGTATTACTAAAAAAGAAGTCATCAATTCAAGTAAAAAATGTTATGTTGTAGCTGAATCGGCTAAACTTAATTTAGATGGTAATTATGTTTATGCACATCTAAGTGATTTTAGTGGATATATATGTGAAAAAACTTTAAATGATAGTATTAATAATAAAATAAGAGAATATGGCATAGAAATCATTGATTGATTTCTATTTTTTTAATAAAAAACAATAAAATAATTATTGATAATTATTGAATATAGCCGTATAATAGCGATGTAATAATAAAAAACAATAAGAAGGGGAGATGAAAATGGATCATTTGTATCAAACAAAACGTATTTCTTTATTAAAAGATAAAATGTTAAATGCTCCACGCTATGCGTCTATTGAACAAGCTAGAATTATTACTCGTGTTTATAAAGAAAACCCAGATTTATCGATTGCAAAAAAAAGAGCTTTATCTTTAAAAACAGTTTTAGAAGAAATAGAAATTGGTGTTGAACCAGAAGAATTAATTGTTGGTAATCGTACTAAAGGGGTTCGTTATGGCGTTGTTTTTCCAGAAAGTGGTTGCTCGTGGGTTAATCAAGAATTTGAAAGTTTGCCTACTCGACCTCAAGATCGTTTTTTAATTCATGATGAAGATGTTAAAGAATTTAGAGAAAATATTTTTCCATTTTGGCAAGGAAAGTCAATGGAAGATAAAATAAAAAACAGATATGGTAAAGAAATTGACGCGATGAGTAAAGTAGTAAAGATCAATCAAAAGGATCATGCTCAAGGACATATTTGTCCTGATTCATCGTTATGGTTAAAATTAGGTCCGCAAGGACTAATGGATCAAGCCAAAGAAAAATTAAAAACATGTCGAGAAGATCAAAGAGAATTTTATGAATGTACTATTATGGTTTTACAAGGAGCATGTACATTTATGCATCGCTATGGACAATATATTGATTCTATTTTAGATAAACAAAGTTTACAAAATCAAGAATCTTTAAAGGTTGTAAGAAATCATTGTTATTTTCTAGCAAAAAATCCGCCTCATCATTTTCATCAGGCATTACAATCTTTGTGGTTTTTATTTGTTATTTTACATATGGAATCCAATGCATCATCTTTTTCTCCAGGAAGAATGGATCAATATCTTTATCCATTTTATAAAAAGGATAAAGAAACAGGGCTTATTGATGATCAACAAGCATTAGAACTTATTGAATGTTTATGGTTGAAATTTAATGAAATTGTGTATTTAAGAAATAAAAATAGTGCTAAATATTTTGCAGGATTTCCTATTGGATTTAATATTGCTATTGGTGGATTGGATCAAAATGGAAAGAGTACTTATAATGAGGTATCTTTACTTTGCTTAAAGGCACAATATCATTTAGGTTTGCCACAGCCTAATCTATCAGTACGATTAAATAAAGGAACAAGTCATAAATTGATGCAAGAAGCAATTAAAGTGGTGGCTAAAGGAAGTGGCATGCCACAATTCTTTAATGACGAAGCAATTGTTCAAACAATGATTCATGATTTAAATATTGAGCCTCAAGATGCGTATAATTATGCTATTGTTGGTTGTGTTGAGTTAACAACTCATGGTAATAATTTGGGATGGTCTGATGCTGCGATGTTTAATTTTAATAAAGCATTAGAATTAACATTGAATCATGGTAAATGTTTATTAACTCATCAACAAATTGGTCTTGATTTAGGTGGGCTAGATACCTATCAAACTTATCATGACTTAGAAAGAGCTTTTAAAAAACAAATAGATTATTTTATTGAAGAAATGATGAAGGCAGAACAAGTAGTTGAAAAAGCACATCAAGAATGTTTGCCAACAGCTTTTCTTTCAACAGTGATTGATGACTGTTTAGAAAAAGGTTTAGATGTAACTCGAGGTGGTGCTAAATATAATTTATCTGGTATCCAGATGATACAAATTGCTAATTTGGCGGATTCGTTGGCAGCTTTAAAGAAATTAGTCTACGATGAAAAAATGATTGATCAAAATGAACTTTTAAAAGCTTTACAAAATGATTTTAAAGGATATGAAGTTATTCAAACAATGTTACTCAATAAAGTACCTAAATATGGAAATGATGTAGCATGGGTAGATAAAATGGGATGTAAATGGGCTGAGTATTTTAGAGAACGGATGAAAGATTATACTAACTATCGTGGAGGACCATATCATACGGGAATGTATACTGTTTCTGCTCATGTGCCAATGGGTGAAAATGTAGGTGCTTCTCCAGATGGTAGAAATGCTCTTACACCTTTAGCTGATGGTGGGATGTCTCCTGTTTATGGAAGAGATTTATCTGGTCCTACTGCTGTATTGAAATCAGTATCTCGTTTGAATAATTCACTTACTACAAATGGTGGCTTATTAAATATGAAATTTTTACCAGAATTCTTTAAAACAGAATCTGGAATGAATAAATTTGAAATTTTATTAAGAGCATTTGTTGATCTTCAAATACCACATATCCAATTTAATGTCGTAAGAAAAGAAGATTTACTTGACGCTAAAGTTCATCCTGAACGTCATCGTTCGCTTACGATTAGAGTGGCTGGATATACTGCCTATTTTGTAGAATTAGCAGGTAAACTTCAAGATGAAATAATTGAAAGGACAACGTATGACAACATCTAAAGCACTTGTTTTTGATATTAAGCGTTTTGCGGTTCATGATGGATTTGGTATTCGAACAACGGTCTTTTTTAAAGGATGTCCTTTAAGATGCAAGTGGTGTCAAAATCCTGAAGGATTGTCTATAGAAAGAGAACCTATCTATTTTAAAAATAAATGTATTCATTGTTACCAATGCTTAAAGTTAAGTCGTCATGGACAAATAGATAATAAAAATGGAATCATACATATTCATAATCATCACGAATCTTTTGAAGAAATTGTTCAAGCATGTCCAGCAAATGCAATAACGTATGATAGTCAATATTACACGATAGATGAATTATTTAAAAAAATAAAAGCTGACGAAGTTTTCTTTAGAGATGGCGGTGGGGTCACTTTTTCGGGTGGTGAACCATTTATGCAAGGACCGTTTTTAATAGAAATATTAAAAAAATGTAAAGCGGAAAAGATACATACTGCATTAGAAACATCGCTTTATACGTCGTTAGACTTAATTAAGGAAGCTTTACCTTATTTAGATCTTATTTATGCTGATTTAAAAGTTTTCGATGATGATTTACATCAACAATATACAGGTGTTTCAGTTAATAGAATAAAAGATAATTTGAGTTATATTTTAAGGAGCATTCATCGAGATAAAGTGATAGTCAGAACGCCTTTGATTCCTTCGATGAATGCAACTGATGAAAATATAAAATCAATAAGTCAGTTTCTTATTGATTTATATCCAAATGTAAAATATGAGTTATTAAACTATAACCCCCTTGCTTCATCAAAATATGAATTATATAATTTTACATATGGTGTAAGTAAACAATATAAAATGTTTACTCAAGAAAAAATGCAACATTTCTATAATGTTGTTTTACAAACAGGATTAAAAAATTTAATAATAGAATAAGGAGAAAAAGAAAATGGAATTTATTATTGATACAGTGAATTTAGAAGAAATTAAGGATGCAGTAGAACATATGCCAATTGTAGGAGTAACAAGTAATCCTTCAATTGTTAAAAAGACAAGCCCTCAAGATTTCTTTGCTCATATGAAAGAAGTGAGAAAAATTATTGGTAAAGAAAGAAGCTTACATATTCAAGTCATTTCAAAAGATTGTGATACGATTGTTAAAGAAGCACATCGTATTTTAGATGAAATTGATGATCAAGTTTATATTAAAGTTCCTGTTTCATATGAAGGAGTTAAAGCTATTAAAATTTTAAAATCACAAGGTGTTAATGTAACAGCAACAGCTGTTTATGATTTAATGCAAGCTTATATGGCTTTAGCAGCAGGTGCTGATTATATTGCTCCATATGTTAATCGTATTGGAAACTTAGGAAATGATCCAATGGAACTTATTAATGAATTATCTAATCGTATTGTTCAAGATGGTTATGATTGCAAAATTCTTGCTGCTAGCTTTAAAGGAGTTCAACAAGTTAGAGATGCGTTTAACTATGGAAGTCAAGCTATTACAGCACCGGTAGATGTATTAAAAGCCATTTTTGCTAATCCAAGTATTGAAAAAGCAGTGAATGATTTTAACGCTGACTGGTATTCAGTATATGGTGAAGGTAAAGGAATATGTGATTTATAAGAACCTGCGGGTTCTTTTTTTATCATGAAAGTTAAAATTAAACATACAGTATATTGAGGCGATAAAAGATGTTTAAAAAGATATTCTGTAGTTTGGTTGTATCTTTTATGATGATATGTCATGTACAAAAAATAGAAGCACTCTCTTTGATAGAAGATGCATCAAGTGCTATTTTAATTGACTGTGAAAGTCAACAAGTTCTTTATCAAAAAAATGAAACAAAAAAATTATATCCCGCATCAACAACAAAGATTATGACGATGATTTTATTGTTTGAAGCAATTGATCAGCATACCTTAAAATGGAATGATGTATTAACTTGTAGTGAATATGCTTCTAGCATGGGAGGGAGTCAAGTTTATCTAGAGCCTAATGAAACAATGAGTGTCAAAGATTTATTTAAAAGCATAGCCATTGCAAGTGCTAATGATGCTTGTGTTGTAGTTGGTGAAGCCATTGGTGGTAGTCATGAACATTTTGTTGAAATGATGAACAAAAAAGCTAAAGAACTTCAACTGGTCAATACGCATTTTGTTAATGCAACAGGATTACATGATCCTAGTCATTATACATGTGCTAAAGATTTAGCCACAATGGGAGCTTATTTAATTAAAATAGGCGGTAAAAGGTTATTTGCCGTGACATCACTATATGATTCATATATCCGTGAAAAAACAAATAAAAAATTTTGGCTTGTCAATACAAATAAATTATTAAAACAATATCCTGGCGTTGATGGTTTAAAGACAGGCTATACTAAAGAAGCGGGATATTGCATTGTGACAACTTGTAAAAAAAATAATATGCGATTGTTAGGTGTTTTAATGAATGAAGCATTACCCAAACAAAGAAATGAAGATATGTGTAAAATGTTGAATTATGGTTATAGTCATTATCAAAGGAAACAACTCATTAAAAAAGAAACTGTAATTGATCAAAAAAAAATAAATCACTATATGCATGGTCAAATTGATGTCATTGTCAAAGATAATATCTCATATTTGAAAATGAAATCAGATCATCAAAAAGTAACATGTCAAAAGAAATATTATGATTTAACATTACCTATTAGAAAAGGACAAGTTATTGGAAAGCTTGAAATAAAAAAGGGTTCTCAAGTTTTAGCAGATTATCCTTTATATAGCAAACAAACAATTATAAAACAGAACTATTTTCAAAGAGTCTATGAAATCTATAAAAGATTAATTTAGACTCTTTTGTTTTATTAATTCTAGTTTTGTCGAATCTATTTCTTTTAAAAAAATAAAAGTATATGATACAAAAAAAGGAGATGAAAGGATGGAAAATAAGATCACATATGAGATTGTACAGCACCAAACAGTTATCCATTTTTTTGGTGAAGTAGATATTAATCATGTGGGGTATTATCGTAGTAAGATTCAAACTATTTTTTTATTGGATGATGGTGATGTTATTTTTGATTTCAAAAATACAACTTTTATAGATAGTGCTGGTATTGGTCTAGTATTAGGACGTTTTCAAAGTTTAGAAATGCAACAAAGAAAGTTAAGTCTATGTGCATTGTCTAAAACGGCTTATAAAGTATTTGAATTATCAGGATTGTTTGAATTAATGGATTATTTACAGGAGGTTAAACTATGAAAAATGAAATGGACTTGTCATTTACTGCGAAAATTGAAAATGAGTCTTTTGCAAGGACATGTGTTGCTTCATTTTTGACTCCTTTAAATCCTTGTATTGATGATGTAGTAGAAATCAAAACAATTATTGGTGAAGCGGTGAGTAATGCGATTATCCATGGTTATAACAATGACGGTGTAAGTAAAGTCTTATTAAGTGTTATGATTGAAAATCAACAAACAATTAAAATGATAGTTCAAGATTTTGGTAAAGGAATAAAAAATATTGAGGAGGCTAAAAAACCGATGTTTACTTCTAAAAAAGAATTAGAACATGCGGGGATGGGATTGACGATTATTGAAGCATTGAGTGATCGTTTAGAAATTATTTCAACTTTAGATTTAGGAACAAAATTAATTATGGTTAAGTCATTACAACAATATGATGAAACAAAACACGATTGATTTAATTAATCTTGCTCAACAAGGGGATGAAAGAGCAAAAGAACAAGTTGTTAGTCAAAATTTAGGTCTTGTATGGTCAATTGTTCATCGATTTAAAAACACATATTACGATAAAGAGGACTTGTTTCAAATAGGGTGTATTGGTTTAATGAAGGCTATTAATCATTTTGATAGTCATTATGGTGTACAATTTTCCACTTATGCAGTACCCATTATTATGGGGGAAATTAAAAGATATTTTAGAGATGATGGGTCTATTAAAGTATCACGTTCATTAAAAGAATTAAACTTAAAAATCAATAAGGCACGTGAAGAATTAACAAAGCAATTAGATAGACAGCCAACAATTAGAGATATTGCATTAAAGTTAGATGTTGATGAACAAAGTGTTGTTGAAGCTATTGATGCATCTTATTATCCTACATCATTATCAGAACCAATATATGAAAGAGATGGTTCATCAATATCAATGGAAGAAAGAATTGAAGATAAGCATCATCATATGTGGTTTGAAAAAATGGCTTTAAAGTTAGAAATAGAGAAGCTAGATGAAAAGGAAAAACTTATTTTATTGATGCGTTATAAACTAGAATATAATCAAGAAAAAGTTGCACAGAGATTGCATATTTCTCAAGTTCAGGTTTCAAGATTAGAAAAAAAAATCATTATGAAACTGAGAAATCATTTGAATGATGGTCATTAAATGATATAATACCCACAGGTGATGAATGTGAATGAAAAAGATGATATTTTAAAAGGCTTTTTAGAACTTGTTAGAGTTGTTGTTGTTACTGTGATAGTGACAGTTTTAATTTTACAGTTTGTACAAGTTTCTAAAATATATGGGACATCAATGGAAAATACTTATCATGAAGGGAATATTGTTCTTGTAGATAAGGTTTTTTATAAAAAATCTTCACCTCATTATAATGATATTGTTGTTGTTGATTATCAAAATAGTGGTGATGAAACTTTTATTATTAAAAGAGTCATTGCATTAGGTGGTGATCATATAGAAATTAAAGATGATCAAGTTTATCGAAATGGTCAATTATTAAAAGAAAATTATATTAAAGAAGCGATGGTTAATTGTGATGATTTATCTATTGATGTACCAAAAGGACAAATATTTGTAATGGGAGATAATCGAAATGTATCTCTCGATTCAAGAAGACTAGGATGTTTTAGTTTTAAAAAAGATGTTATTGGAAAAGTGTTTTTTAAGGTTCCGTTTTTTTAAGAAAACGGAACTTTTTTGTAAAAAAATTATTATTTTATTTGATTGTATACAAAATTGTGGTAAACTATTTTTTAATCAATGGGTGGGGGAAGTTTTACTTGTTGAGAGATATAGAAAGGGTGGTAAGATGGCTTACAAATTTAAAATTACAAGAGGTAATGCAATTCTTAATTTTTCAGAAGAATATTGTCAATCACGTTGTGAATTGATTGAAAGTGAATCGTTTGCGCGTGTTTTAAAGGGATATATTCATGATATTAAAAGAAAAGAAACAACAACATATGCTTATTTAAGTGAAGTAAAGAAAGAAAGCATTGAAATTGTTAATGATTTAAGAACTGTATTTAAATTATTATTAGTTATGGGATGTGATGAGTTATCAAAAACTTATCCTGAATTTGCTCCATACTTTAGAAATACTGATGAATTTGCAAAAGTAGTTGAAGATATTTATTTATTCTGGCGTCGTTTACAACGTTATAGTATCGTATATAATGAAAAATCAAGTAAAGGATATCAAAATGTTCAATTTGCTGATGCACAAGTAAAATTTGAAGAACTTGTATTATCAGTATATCGTTCAATTAGAGAAAAATGTATTGGTTATAAAGAACATGTTTTACGTCAAATCACTGCGGGGGTTAATGCTGGTTTACGTGTAACAAATATGCGTTCATTTTTACCATATGAATATCGTAATCTAGATGATATTCCATTTATTGAAACGGTCATTATTCATCCACCATTTATTACATATTCTAAACGTAATAAACGTGATGGTGTTTTCCCTGAAACAAAGAGAAATCCAATTGAGGATTTAAAATTTGATGCAGATCAATGGTTCTGTTATCCTGCTAAAGTTGGCGATTTATTATGCTTTGTATACTTTAATACTGCGTTTATGGCTCAAGGAGTTACATTATGTAACTTATTTGAATTAGCGACAGAAGAAGAATATCGTAATCGTAAACCAGATATGATTTATGTATATGGATACGAAGATGGTAAAAAACATCAATCATTCTATCAAGATGATGAAAATGATATGATGGTTGCTTTACTTTCTGCATGTGATGATTTTGATTATTTTGGATATATGAAGAAAATGATGTTAACATTACATAATGTTAGAAAAATCAATCAAAAACAATTACCAATCCACGGAGCAATGGTAAAGATTACATTACATGATGGTAGTGTAAAAAATATTGTTGTTATGGGGGATAGTGGTGCTGGTAAATCTGAAACAATTGAACAAATTAAAGTGTTTGGTGCAGCCTACATTCGTGATTTAATTACTGTATATGATGATATGGGAGTATTATCATTAGATGATAAAGGTGTAGTTAAAACATCTGGTACAGAAATTGGTGCCTTTGTTCGTTTGGATGATTTAGATGCAGGATATAGTTTTAAAGAATTAGACCGTTCAGTATTTATGAATCCAGATAAAGTAAATGCACGTATTGTTATTCCTATTACTGATTATCGTGATGTTGTAGCTAAACATGATGTAGACATGTTCTTATATGCTAACAATTATGAAGAAGGTGGCGATGCTTTACACTTCTTCAATAATGAAAAAGAAGCTCTAGAGGTATTTAGAGCTGGTAATCGTATGGCAAAAGGAACAACAACTGAATATGGTTTAGTTGGAAGTTATTTTGCAAATCCATTTGGACCAGTACAAAGACAAGAACAAACTGAAATTATCTTACAAGATTACTTTAAACGTATGTTTAAACAAGGCGTTAAAGTTGGTCAATTACGTACTCGTTTAGGAATTAAAGGTAATGAACATAATGGACCAAAAGAAGCTGCTGAAGCAATCTTAAAATATATTACTGGTGATAAAGAATTAAAGAAATTAGAAGAAGAATAATTGTTTAAAAGGATAACTTGTTTAACAAGTTATCTTTTTTTTTATTTTGCATATAATGAATGGGTGATATGAAATGGATAAAAAAGATGATGTTATCCATTTTATTTATTATTTCATTAAATTTTTACTTACATTAGGTGTTATTTATCTATTATTTAAGTACGCATTAGTCTTGCTTATTGGAGCGGTTGTAGCTTATTTGTTAAAACCATTAGTAACAAGAATATGTCAGTATTATTCAATCAAAAGTAAGTTTGTAAGCAACATAATAGCCATCATAATAGTTATTTTTACTTATATGTTAGTTATTTTGTTTTTTATTGTTTTTGTTATTGTATCATTACGCATACTAAGTTGTATGCCATCCGTTATAGATTCTTTATATCAAACGATAGTTATAAAAAAAGAGTGGCTTTCTTTTTTTACATTAATTTATAATTATACGCGTCATTTTTTTGAAAATATTCTTTCTCAACTTGTTTACCAGGTAATGAATTTTGCTTTAGATTTGACAACAGTACTTGTTAAAATATTTTTTTCATTTTTATTTTCAATATTGTTTATGATTGATTTCTCTTATATAAAAAAATGGATGTTAATATTACCATATCATTGTAAGATAATTCATTTTATTCGGATAGGAAAACAGGTCATCTATGCGATGATTAAAACATATGTCATAATTTTTGTTTTTACTTTTTTTATTTTGATTTGTTGTTTATCTCTAGTTTTGAAGAATCATGTATTTTTGATTTCATTTTTTATTTCTCAATTCGATTTTTTACCAATTCTGGGTATTGATATGATTATGCTTCCTTGGATTGCTATATGTTTTATTACTCATGAAATAAAAAAAGGAATTTTTTTAATTATTACGTATGTAATAGTCATCATCATGAAGAATATTATGGAACCTAAATTATTAGGAAATATCACAGGAATAAAACCTAGTATTGTATTTGTTATTATGTTTTTGTTAATGAATTTAGGTGGGATTAAAGGGTTGTTAATTCTACCAATAGTTATGATTGTTTTGAGTATGATAAAAATAGATAGATTAAATAAAAATGGTTGATTGTGCAAAATAGGTGTTTTTCATGATGATTGTTTGTTTGATTGCTGTTTTTGTGATATAAGTTATCATGTATTAATTATCTTGAACGTATAAATTTAAAAGGGGGAAATTAATAAATATGTATAGATTGGCTGGGGAACCAATCGAAAATATGAATTTGAATTCATAGCGACAAAAAGAATTGACAAATTCATTATATTTGATATAATGTCAAAGTCGGCTACAACTAGGATATGCGAGTACTCGACGTATACCTTGGGGTAAGCTAAGTAAAATAACAGGAGGATAATAAAATGTTAACTAAACAAGAAAAACAAGCAATCATGACTGAATATGCTACTAAAGAAGGAGATACAGGATCTCCAGAAGTACAAATCGCTGTTTTAACTGCTGATATCAACAAATTAAATGAACACTTCAAACAACATCCTAAAGATAAACATTCTAACAGAGGTTTATTAAAGAAAATTGGACGTAGAAGAGATTTATTAAAATACTTAAAAAATAAAGATCTTGAAAGATATTCTTCATTAGTTGCTAAATTAGGATTAAGAAGATAATTAATCATAGCTGTCGTAAGACAGCTTTTTAATTAAGAAAATAGCATAAACAAAAGGACCTCTGGAATACACCAGAGGTCTTTATATTATTCAACTGTAACTGATTTAGCAAGGTTACGAGGTTTATCAACGTCGCACCCTTTTAGATTAGCTGTATAATAAGCAATTAATTGTAAAGGTATAGCAACAATGATAGCTTGAAGAATTGGATGAACATCAGGCAATATATATGTTTCACAGACATTCTTTAATTCTTGTCCTTGAGTTGTAAATAAGATAACTTTTGCTCCACGAGCAATTGTTTCTTGAATATTTGAAATTGTTTTTGCAGCTATTGTTGGTTGGGTAGCTGCTGCAATAATAATGCTACCTTCTTCTATTAAAGCAATAGGTCCATGCTTTAATTCGCCGGCCATATAGGCGTCAGCGTGCACATAAGAGACTTCTTTTAATTTTAATGCTCCTTCTAAAACAGAAGCATAATCAAGCCCACGTCCAATAAAATAAGCATCATGTTGATCTTTTAAATAGGTTGCGTAATTTTCAAATGTTTGTGTATCTTTTAAAATGTTTTCAATATATTGAGGCAATGAAGCAATACCTTCAATCAATTTTTTATATTCATCACTTTGATGACCTAATGATTGAGAAACATACATTGCAAGTAAAATAAGGACGATAAGTTGTGTTGTGTAAGCTTTAGTACTTGCTACAGCAATTTCTGGTCCAGCACATGTATAAATCGTATGAGCAGCTTCACGAGAAATTGTAGAACCTAATACATTAGCGACAGCAATTGTAGCACATTGTTTTTCTTTAGCTAAACGAAGGGCAGCTAATGTATCGGCTGTTTCTCCTGATTGAGAAACAAAGATACAAAGTGTTTTTTCATCAACAATAGGATCACAATATCTAAATTCGCTTGCTGCTTGAGTAAATGTAGGAATACCAGTTAGTCTTTCTAAAATATGAGAGCCTACAAGACAAGCATGATAAGCAGTTCCACATGCAATAAAATAAGCTTTGTTGAAGTTTTGGAATTGATCTTTCATATCATCTAATTCTGGTAAAACAATACGATCTAATCCTTCAACACGACCTCTTAGTGTTTCTTGGATAGCATGAGGCTGTTCAAAAATTTCCTTTAACATAAAAGTTGAAAAACCTGCTTTTTGAGCTGCTTCATTATCATAAGGAATTGTTGTCATTTCTTTTTCTATTGGATTTCCTTCTTGGTTGAAAAAAGAAATATTTTCTTTATCTAAAATAGCAATTTCATAATCGTTTAAAAAGTAAACATCTTTGGTATAGTCTAAAATAGCTGGTATATCACTTGCAGCAACGCTTGCGTCTTGAGTTTTACCTATAACTAAAGGACTATCTTTTTTTGTAATATAAACTTTATCTGGATCGATTGTTGAAACAATACACAATGCATAGCTTCCGTCTATTTTATTAATTACTTTTTTTAATGCTGTAAATAAGTCATTTGTTTGTTTGTAGTATAAATCTAATAAATGAACAACAACTTCACTATCGGTTTCTGAATGAAACTGATAACCTTTTTTTAGTAATTCTTCTTTAAGTTCACGATAATTTTCAATAATTCCATTATGAACAAGTGAAATTGTATTGTCGTTATTTGTATGAGGGTGTGAATTCAAATTGGATGGAATTCCATGAGTAGCCCAACGTGTATGTCCAATCCCTACATGTCCTTTCACTTCTTCTTCGCTAAGCAAATATTTAAGATTTTGTAATCTTCCTTTTGCTTTTTTTGTAAATAAACCAAAAGATTCAACTGTTGTAATACCAGCAGAATCATAACCACGGTATTCAAGCTTTTCTAATCCTTGTAATAAAAAAGGTAAAGCTTCTTTTCTACCGCTGAATGCAGTTATCCCACACATATTCAATTTTCCTCCTATAATATAAAATATGATGTTATTTATAAGAGGATACCGAATGAATTTGTTTAACAATCACTTGTTATTTTTGTTCATTGTTCAGGTAGTATCATACCTCTAGACCATCCGCCGAATCTTTCGATAAGTCTAGCCCTCGTCAACTATCATTGATAGTCCTGGCGCTTAATTGATTAACATATCTCTTAAAATAACAACGCTATTATATATAAGATATGTATTTTGTTCAAGAAAAATCTTAATTATGAATAAAAAATGTAATTTATTTCATAATAAAAAAAGAAATTTTAAAAATAATTCCATATATAAATAGTGGAGGGATGAATATGTCAGTAAAAAGTAATTTAAGAGAAATTAGTAAGTCGTTGGAGAATTTAGAAAAAACTGGAATTTATGATGTTGAAAAGTATTCCCATTCATTATTGCATCTTACAAGCCAATTAGAATATTTTTATTGTCATCTTGTTAAAGATGGTGGAGGTGATAGTGATAATACATATTATCGAATTGCACATCGACCTAAGGTACATCAACTAGCATATTTTAATATTGGTAGAGGCTTTCCTAAAGAGTTAATGGATGGGCACTGGTGTTATATTTTAAAGGATATGGGTTATAAAATGCTTGTTGTGCCTTGTACTTCTTTAAAAGGAACAGCATGTAATCCTGAATATGAGATGGATATTAAAATAAAAATGGGGAAACAAATATCAAATAGTAGAATACAGTTAAGTGATTTAAGGACGGTTGATAATCAACGATTAGATTTAAGAAAACCATTTTGTGATGTTTTAACAGATGAAAAGGAAATTAAATCTTTTATTGAAGAACATTTGTTTAAATAAAAAACACCTGTGGTATACACAGGTGTCCAGACTGTTGACAAATTGACTATCGACAGTCTTTTTAAAATTTGTTA
>NZ_QRQB01000009.1:0-12528 GCF_003475785.1 Coprobacillus sp. AF33-1AC
GATATTTGCAGTTCCATTTTGTGTGTGATAAACTGTGTAAGTCATCTGAATATTGTTTGTTCATATGATTCCCTCCGTGTCCATTATGCAGTTGGTAGCCGCATAATGAACACGGAGGTTTTTTCATTATCACTCCACTAAAGTTTTCACTGACCCCCAGCCTAGCTGGGGGTTTTATTGTAAGACAAAAAAAGATGAGCTTAAAAAAGCTCATCTTACCCCGTTATAAAAAAACAAAACCCAACCCAAACTATCATTTTTAAAAATACATAGTCTCTTTTTTTATAAACGTCTTTTTTCACGATAATAAAAGAGTCCTCCTACACACAAAGATAAAACAGTTAATATTAAATAATAATTTTCTTCACTTGTATCTCCTGTTTTCACTGCTGGCATCAATTCATCATACATGACCACTTTTTGTATTTCACCGGTATCTTGAATAGTGAAGTGAATATCTTGTGCTAATTTATAACCTTGTGGCGCTACTGTCTCGTGTAATGTATAAGTCTTTCCAACCTCTAAATTTTTAATCGTATGAGGTGTTTTATCACTTATCCATTCATCAATGACTTTTCCATCTTGATCACTTACTTTTAATGATGCCCCTTCAAGTTCCTTATTGTTTGTAATGTCTTGTTTACTGATTTCGATTTTAGTATCTTCGTCAGTCATGTTTAATGCCACATTTTCATTTGCTTTTGCAGTAAATGTTTTTTCTTTAAAAGTTGCATATCCTTTAGGTGTTTTAGTTTCTCTCAATACATATTTCTCACCGGCAACAAGACCTCGAATCATATGTGTTGTTTCATCACCATTAATATCAATATTTGTATAAGTTGTTTCACCATCCTTTACAAATACCAATCTGTAATCATCACGATCTTTATTTTTTAAAATACTGTAAGTAACAGTTGAATCTTCATCATCAACATACATCCCTTCAGTTTTTTCATTTCTTAATAATTGAGATTTCATTTCATCGGTTACATCAAAAATATGTTGACCCGAAACCCATTTATCAACAATGTTTTTAGTCTTATTAGAAGTAACTGTCATTTCAGCGCCTTTTAAAAGATTCCCTTTTTCATCGCTCTTTATCATTTCTACCTTGGCATCAACCATACTGATTCTTTGAATTTCACCATCTTCATTGACTTTAAATTCTATTGATGATGCTTCGATGTATCCTGTTGGACTTTCATTCTCATTTAGATAATATATTTTTCCTGCATCTAAACCATCTATTTCATGCTCATTTCCATCAGAAATCCATTCATCAATAACATGACCATCTTCATCAGTTACTGACATTTTTGCTCCAACTACTTCTTGTTCACCAGTGACATCTGTCTTGCTGAATTTTGTTTTAGTAATCTTATTATTTTGATTATGACTAACTGTATAGACAGTTGTTGTATAGTCTTTTTGAGTAATTGTAAAATCATAAGGTGTTTGATCTAATACATATCCTTTTGGACATTCAGTTTCAACTACCTGATATTTACCTAGAGGTAAACCTGTTAATTCTAATTGACCATTTTCATCAACCGAAATATTTCCCTTGGCATCCATTTTTCCTTTAGAAACTTGAACACCTTGAGAATAAGTCATTGTATTTCCATCAGCAGTATCAATGATACATTTACCACTGTTTAAAGTAACGACATCACCTTTTGCATACAGTTGTTTTAATGAAACTGTATCAATGATATTATCAGCCGCAATAACCTGATATTTAGTTTTAGTAATGTCATGATCAGCCAAATCAGTAGCATCTTCATTTGCTGCTTCTAGTGTTTTTTGTACATCTAATGTTCCTGTAGGTCTTAATGTATTAACAACAATCTTTTTAGTTGTTTTATCTTTAACAATAGTAACTTGCCATTGTGCAACAGTTGGAGCGAAATAATCTTCGCAGTCAACTTCAGTCAATGAATATGTTCCTACTGGAAGATAGTCAACTAATAATTCATAGTCACCATCAGCATCCTTAGTTACTTCAAAAGTTTCATCATAACCATTATATGATGTTGATACTAATCTAAATTTTGAGTTCTTTTGGAAATTAGATGTATTATCAACTTTCGATAATCTTAATGCTCCAAAATCAAGCCAGTCAACAGAATAATACAATTCAGCTTCATCTGGGTCTTTTTCCCATGATCCAATTGACTGAAAACTATTCCCAGAATGAATTGCAAGTGCAGTAAATCTTTCACATCCTGCACCCGCAACATTTCCAGATTCATAATCGCTTGGACTGTTTTTACATGGTGCAGTCAAATAAAAACTTTGTCCTGCATTCAATACATAAGTACCACCTGTTTGTGTAGCACCTGTCGTTACATTATGCAATGTAACATTGTCTTGTAATGTAATATTAGCTTGAGCATTCGTTCCTTCCAATTTAACAGTGTTTGTTTTTTGGTTCTTATTAATAGGATCAAAAGCTGCTGTCAATTTTGCCGTAACACCATCTGCTTCAACTGGATTCCATGTAGCATAGCCAATATCAGGTTGCGACATGATCCAGCGATAACCCCATAATAAATTATCACCATATCCCGTACCATCTCCGTTTGGCCATTTTTTATTAAATGCATCAAGATTCAAACCCATTAAATCTCCACTGTAGGCATATGATAACCAAATATGTGTGAAAAGATAGGCTCCGTCATCCCAGTTTCCTTTTGCTTCAGAAAAATCATCTGGAACACAGGCTGTCAATGTATCCTGATACATTTTCTTTACGTTACTGTTATAACCTGGTCCACCAAAACCGTAATAAAGTAATTTTCTTACGGCTTCGTTATTATCAATAACCTGAGCAGGATATTTTTGATCTGCCGGTGTATTTTTACTTGCTTCTAAACAGTAAGCCACTTTTCCATTGTAGTGCATAAAATTAGTAGACCACGCTTTATTGCTTCCTATCTTTTTTGACCACCACCACGGATAGTTGATCTGTTTACCAGCCGTAAAATCTTTTGGTACACTTGTATCTAATGCCTTTACAGTTGTACTTCCTGTCATGCATAGAGATAGAATCATACCCACAATCACAAAGACTTTTGTAATTCGATTGATTATTTTTTTAACCTTCATAAATGTCTCCTTCTTTTTTTAATTTAATCCTTTTTTCAAATAAAAAGTGCGCCCTCTTCTTATTTGAAAATGTAGTTTAGATAAAAACATATATGTTTTTATGATGTAAACATCATATTTAATTTGAAATAGGCTTTATTTCAAAACTCGATTGATGACCCTGAATATAAAAAAGACAATCTTTCGATTGCCTATGGGTGAAACACCCATTTAAGTATATAGTTTTTCATTTTAAGTTAGTCCTTTCTCAAGTATAAAAAAGACAATCCGTAGATTGTCCTTGTCTGTTTAATTTTATTCCCAATAATCAGATGATCCATAACTTCTTCGAGGATGTCTATGACCACTCTCTTCATTAGCATCATTACAATTCATTGAATATAATTTATTCTTAGCATCATCTAACGACACAGTAGAATATGCAATATTTCCACACATATTACATTTATACCAATATTTTGTTTTTAATACTTTTGATGGTTGTGATGGAGTTGTCGGTGTACTTGTATTGCCTCCTGTTGATGGTTTTGATGTGTTTCCTCCTGTACTTCCACCTGATGAAGAAGTTGTATTGTTATTTGTTTGTGTATTTGTTTTCTTTCTTGTCACAACAACAGTTTTCTTATTTCCGTTTGCATCAGTTTGTACTTCAGTCGTTGTTTCAGTATTGGCATCATTTGATGGTTCTTTTACTGTTACCTTAAATTCCTTTTCAGTTTTATTTTTATTGACATCTTCTACCGATGCCTTTGCTGTATATTCACCAGCATTATTTGCATCGACACCACTATAGTCAACTTGAATATCATTGAGCTTAGCTAAATCAGTTGCACTCATTAATGATTTAAAATCAAAAGTTGCTAGATCAGTACCTTTAACGATTTCTGTATTATCTGGAACAGTTAGTTCTGGTGCTGTTGTATCTTTTACGTTGACTTTTACTGTTTTAGTTTCATCTTTGTATTTAACTATTACCTTGTATTTTCCAACAGAAGGATAACCTTTATCTCTTTTTGATAGAACATTTCCAGCTTCGTCAGTTATATCTTCTTTTTCATTTTTTAAACTATCAGTTATTTTTACATTCTTTTTCAAGTATTTTACATCATCCTTATCTAGTCCTTTAGTTTTGACTAAATCTTTAAATGATGGCTTATATGTTTGACCATATTCCACTTTAATATTTTCTTTGGTTAATTCTAATGCAGGTGATGTATCTCTAGTTGCATAGACAGTACCAGCAATAACTCCTACTGCCACTACTCCTACTACGATACCTGCCGTGATTTTTTTTTGCTTTGTGTTTAAGTATTTTTCAATAACGCTCATTTTCACAACTCCTATTTAAAAATGTTATATATTCTAATACATAGGAAACAAAATATACAATAGTTTTTTCATTTTCAGTTTCTACAAAAAAGCCAGTCACATGACTGGCTCATACTCTATTTAATTGATTCGTGTAATTGTATATCCTTCTTTATCAAATGCATCAGTAATTGTTTTGATATGACTTTCACCATTAGTTTCACACGTTACACGTAATTCAACTTCTGAAAAACGAGCAAAGTTTTTAAACTGGTTATGTTCTACCCCAACAACATTAGCGTTACATTGATTTAATATATGAGATACTTTTTCTAATTGTCCTGGCATATCAGGTAATTGTACAGAGAATGTAAAGATACGTCCTCTAGAAATTAAACCTTTATTAATCATTGATGAAATAGTCATCACATCAATATTTCCACCAGAGATAAGCGAAACAACTTTCTTCCCTTTGAATTTTAATTTCTTTAATCCAGCTAAAGATAAAATACCAGAACCTTCTGCTACTAATTTATGTTTTTCAACTAATAACAAGAATGCTTCCATTAATTCATAATCATCTACTAATACAATTTCATCAACATATTTCTTAATATATTCAAATGTTTTAGCACCGATTTGTTTTACTGCTGTACCATCAGCAATAGTATTCACTTCTTTTAATAAAGTAATTTGATCTTCTTGAATAGCTGCTAAAGCACTGGCTGCTCCTTCTGGTTCAACCCCTATAATTTTAACGTTAGGATTAATTGCTTTTGCTGCACAAGCAATACCAGAAATCAATCCACCACCACCGATTGGTACTAAAATCGCATCTGCATCTGGTAATTCATCTAAAATTTCTAAAGCAATTGTTCCTTGTCCTTCCATAACATCTTCATCATCAAAAGGATGAACAAATGTATATCCTTCTTTTTCTTGTAACTCACATGCTTTAGCATAAGCTTCATCATAAACATCACCATATAAAACAACATCCGCACCATGTGCTTTTGTTGCTTCTACTTTAATTAATGGTGTATGAGCAGGCATACAAATTGTTGCTTTTACACCTAATTTTTTAGCTGCATAAGCAACCCCTTGAGCATGGTTCCCTGCCGAAGAAGCAATAAGCCCTCTTTTTTTAGCTTCATCATCTAATTTAACAATTTTATTATAAGCACCTCTAATTTTGAATGCTCCTGTTTTTTGTAAGTTTTCAGGTTTAATATAAACATCGTTACCACATTCATCACTAAACGCTTCACTATGTATTAATTTTGTTTCCATAATGACTTCATCAACCCTCTTTTTAGCTGCTTGAAAGTCTTCTAATTTTAACATAATCATATCCTCCTTGATTGTTTCTATTATAGCACAAACAAAAATAAGGGTTAAACCCTTATTTTTGTTTTATTTGATTAATTTGTTCATCATAATAATAATCATTCTTTTCTAAACGTTCAAAGAAATCATGTTCGTTTAAATCATTAATATCTAACAGATTTTCTAATGACATATCATCATCTCTTAACTTCATATTTAATATACTGACAAGCATGTGAATATCATTTGGTAACATTAAATTTCTCCCTTTTCTTCTAATTTCTTTAAGCAATCATAGATACCATCTTCATCATTAGATAGTGTCACATAGTTAGCTCTTTCTTTAACTCCATCTACAGCATTAGCCATAGCGACACCTAATCCTGCATATTCAATCATGCTTAAATCATTATAACCATCACCAAAAGCAATGACTTCTTCTTGTTTTATATTTAATTTTTTAGCTAAAGCATCTAAACTTTGCGCTTTATCAATCCCAGGACCCATAACTTCAATAAAATAAGGTGCACTTCGATAAATACTTAAAGTATCACCAAATGGCTCTTTAAATTCATCAATAATACTTCCTACATATTCTGGATCACCTGTTAATAAAAGTTTGTTCACATTAAAATCAACATAACCTTTAAAATCATCAACATGCTTAATATCCATCTTATTGATTCTATGTTCTTCTTGAATATACTTGTCACTTTCATCTTCAGTGATCACATTTCGATCCTGATATGTTAATACTGATAAATGATATTGTTTAGCACGATCATATACTTTTTTTACAACATCTGGTCCATAAATATTTTCATACATCACTTCACCTGTTTTATAATCAATAATTCGTGCTCCATTAAATGAAAGGATATATCCTTCTAATTCTTTTAAATTTAGTAAATCTGCTTCGTAGTAAATACCAGCTGTAGGTCTACCTGAAGCTAAGACAATCTTTACACCTTTTTTAGCAAGTTCAAGCAATTTATTTTTAGTTAATGGTGTAATTTCTTTTTGGGTATTTGTAAGTGTTCCATCTAAATCTAACGCTATTAATTTATATTTCATATTTGCCCCCTTATATCTGCTTAAAGTTTATGAAAACCACTGTAGGTTGTCAATATGTATTTTCTTTGACAATAATATTATAACTTATATTTTGGTGTTATAGGGTTCATTGTTATATTTATTTTGTATCATCATTATTTCTTGAATTATTTTTATCACATAAATTATATTTTTTTATTATATTAAATAATTTTTATTGCTTTTTTAATTCTTTTATACTATACTGTACTCAATTACTAAAAGTAATGAAAAGCAAAGACGAGGAGAGTAAGCTATTTATAAAGCTTTAGCGAGTCAGGATATGGTGAAAGCCTGATAGTGGTTAAATAGACGAAGAACACCTCTGAGCTGTCTACCGAAAGCATAAGCGAGTAGGCTAGAACGTGACTAGTCACGTTATCACTAGCGGGTATCGAGTACTCTTTGAAGTATTTTCCGTACCATGTAATATATACATGTTTTTATGTTCGATACTCGCTTAATTTATATTATGCGAGTTTTTTATTTAAGGGGGAAACAAAAATGTGCGGCTTTTTAGTTGTAGGTAGTGATGAATTTGAATTAGATACTTTTAAAAAGGCTTTAGATCAAGCTAATTATAGGGGACCTGATCATCAACATATTTCTATTGATGAACGTATTACTTGGGGATTTAATCGTTTATCTATTATGGATTTATCAGCTAAAGGAAATCAACCATTTTACAATCAAGATTGTATTTTAGTGTGTAACGGAGAAATATATAACTATCCTGAATTAAAAAAGAAATTAGAAACAAAATATACTTTTAAATCAGGGAGTGACTGTGAAGTTTTAATTCCATTATATAAAGAGTATGGAATAGAAATATTATGTAAATATTTAGATGCTGAATTTGCGATGGTTTTATATGATAAACAAACAAAGAAAATCATGGCAGCACGTGATCCGATGGGAATTAGACCTATGTTTTATGGTTATAGTAAAAAACAACATCAAATCTGTTTTGCTTCAGAAGCAAAAGCATTATTTGATATTTGCGATGATGTTATGCCTTTTCCACCAGGTCATTATTATCTTGATGGACAATTTATTAACTATAATGATTTAAGCTTTGTAAAAGCCATCTTCAATGATGATATTGAAACAATTGGTCATCAATTAAAAGATAAATTAGAAAAAGCAGTAGAAAAAAGATTTATGTCTGATGCCCCTATTGGTTATTTACTAAGTGGTGGTTTAGATTCATCATTAGTATGTGCTATTGGACAAAGATTATCAGACCAGCCTATTCGTACTTTTGCGATTGGTATGGACAGTGATCCTATTGATTTAAAATATGCAAAAGAAGTCGCAGATTACTTAGGAACAGAACATACCGAAGTCATTATGACTAAAGATGATTTATATCAACACTTAAAAGAAGTTATCTTTCATTTAGAAACCTTTGATATAACAACCATCCGTGCCAGTATGGCAATGTACATATTATGTAAATACATTCATGAAAACACTGATATTAAAGTCATTATGACCGGAGAAGTATCTGATGAATTATTTGGCTATAAATATACTGACTATGCACCTAACGCTCAAGCTTTTCAAGAAGAAGCTGCCAAACGTATTCATGAACTTTATATGTATGATGTTTTAAGAGCCGATCGTTGTATTTCTGCTCATGCTTTAGAAGGACGTGTGCCTTTTGCTGATCGTGATTTTGTTGAGTATTCAATGAGTATTGATCCTGCTAAAAAAATGAATGTTTATAATAAAGGAAAATATTTATTAAGACATGCTTTTGAAGGAACTGATTATTTACCTCAAGATATTTTATTTAGGGAAAAAGCCGCTTTTAGTGATGCTGTTGGTCATTCTATGGTTGATTACTTAAAAGATCTTGCTGATAGTCAATATAGTGACCAAGATGTTCTTTCAGCCAAAGAAAAGTATCCTTATTGTACTCCATTCACCAAAGAATCATTGATGTATCGAGATATCTTTGAATCATTTTATCCAGGTGGTGCTAAATGGATCAAAGATTTCTGGATGCCAAATAAAAGTTGGGAAAACTGTGATGTAGATGATCCAAGTGCTCGTGTCTTAAAAAACTATGGAGATTCTGGAAAATAGAAACATTAAAAATGAATAATTAAAAAAGACATCTATCATGATTTTTATTGGTCATGATGTGATGTCTTTTTAATTTAAAATATTATTTATCTAAAAAGAATGTACATACTTCAAAATGAGCTTGAGGATGATCACAAGCCGGACATCTTTCAGGTGCTTCTAATTCTTCATAAATAAATCCACAGTTATTACATTTCCATAATACGGATGTTTCTCTTTTAAATGTTGTTTGATTATTTAAAGTTTCTAATAATTTTAAATAACGAGCTTCATGAAATTTTTCTGCTACTGCAATATTTTCCAAAATAACAGCAATATCCTCAAAGCCTTCTTCTCTTGCTGTTTTCGCAAACCCCGGATACATTGATGTATATTCTTCATTTTCTCCTTGAGCTGCAGCTTTTAAGTTTTCAGCAGTTGTAGACATTAATACCGGAAACTGACCATCCGTATAAATTGTTTCTCCAGCTAATTCTTTATTCATGATTTTCATTAATCTTTTAGCGTGTTCCTTTTCTTGATTAGCTGTTTCTAAGAAAATATTTTGAATTTGAACAAAGCCTTCTTTTTTAGCGATAGATGCATAATATGTATAGCGATTACGAGCTTGGCTTTCTCCTGCAAATGCATGCATTAAATTTTGTGCTGTTTTTGTTCCTTTTAATGACATTGTTCTTCCTCCTTATATAAATAGCAATCATTCCTATTTATATAATAACAATATTCCTTTAATTTGTCAAAAAGAAGATGCTATGCATCTTCTTTAAATAACTCATGTATTAATAATTTTTCTACCTGTCTTAAAAAAATATCTTGATCTTTTTGTGTCCGTTTTTTAGGACCTTTAATATGATGACTTCTTTTTCTTTCTTGATGTCCTAAATAACGTGACATCAACAAGTTAGAAATATTATCTTCATTAATCATCTTTCCTGTTGGATGTAATACCTTGGCATCTTTTAGTAAAACCAAACTTGCTAGTCCATAATCCTGACTAATGACCAAATCACCAGGTAAAACATTTTCTACAATAGCCTGGTCAACACTGTCTTTGCCTATATCACAAATAACACATTGATAGTCATCACTTATTTGATGAGCATAATCAATGAAAACAATCATTTCAAAACCATATTGTTGACACAACTGTTTAATTTCTTTTTTATTAGGGCAGGCATCACCATCAATTAATACCCGCATACTCCAGCTCCAATTAAAATAATCATAGCCAAAATACCACCAAGTAAACCACCTAAATGTCCGGTTTTCGATACTTGATGATCTAATAAGGTATAAGCCACATTCACCGCAATCACAAGTAAATTATTTTTTAATATAATTAAAAATGGTCCTTGGTAAACTAAACCTAAAACAATCATTGCCCCTAATAAACCATAAAAAATCCCACTTGCACCTAGTGTGACCGTATTTTCATTTTTATGCGTATACAAAGTATAACCATAAGTCACTAAACTAGAGCCTAAACATGCCATTAAAATTAAATAAATATAAGGTAAAGGTCTAAGCAATGATTCAAAAAATGAACCTAAATAATAAAGCGCATAACAATTCATAAATAAATGAACGAATTCTACATGGATAAAATTAGATGTTAAAAAGCGCCAATATTCATGTTTGATTTCGACTCTTGGTATATATAATGCGCCATATTTAATAGCTAAATCAAGTGTATCTGCTTCTCTTTTTTTAATTTGTACCATTGCATACACAGCAATACAAATTACAATTATCATTAGTGTTATTGTCATGATTTCTTCTCACTTTCATTTTTAATCACTTCTACTTTCCTTGTTCTTTGTAAAGTATTGCCATTATCATTCTTTACAGAATAAATCACTTCATATACCCCTTCTTTATCATACTTTACATTATTTTTTAGAATTTGGATCCGACTTGTGATATCATTTCCATTTCCATCACTGGCACTCACTCCAGCCATTGGATCAAATTTTTCTCCTTTTTTAATTTCAATATCTGTAATTCCAAGTAAAGTAGGATAATTACCATGGTGTCCAACCACAATTTTAACTCTTAATTTAGCTGCCTGGTTCCCTGCAGCATCGACAACTAAAATATTCATAACATAAGATCCATTTTCGTTAAATGTTTGTTGTGTTTCTTTTTTACCATTATCTAACAAGAAATAAGCTTTAATTTTTGATTGATCCTGAACGGATTCTAACAAATCATAAGCTTGAATTGTTTCACCAGGATTAACATTAAAAACAATTTGTTTTAATTTAACAATTGGTTTTGTTGTATCTTCTATTTTAATATAAAAATCATATTTTGAACCTGCATATTCTACAGAAGCTGGATAAATACCAATTTCATTTTTAACATTTGAGAAGTTTAATTTTGCTTGTTTTAAAACAGTGTCATTAGCATTGATATAAGTTGCTACATCTGTAGAAATTTCATTTCCAAATTCATAAACAAAGATTTCTCTTTTTAAAGTAATTGGTGTTAATCGAAGGGCGATAATGACATCTAAAGTACAAATGGCCACAAAAAAACTAAAAATAGCTAAAATGACTTTTTTCTTCATGATTAACACCTCCTTATTTATATTATATCATTTATTTTTATTATTATCTTCTAAAAGTATGGTACTTTTATGACATAGTTTATTCCTAATAAAGCAAAAAAGCAATATCAAAAAAGAATGTTTAAAAAATTAAACATTCTTCTTTCGTTTTTATTTAGATAATCTTTCTAAAACCTTTGTTTTTCCTAATAATTCCATTGATGCAGCTAAATCAGGACCATGCATAATTCCTGTTGTAGCAATACGTAAAGGCATATAAAGCATCTTTCCTCTTGCTTTTGCTTCTTTTTGAGTTGCTTTAATGCATGCAAAGATTTGATCTTGTTTAAAATCTTCTTCAGATAATGCTTCAATCTTTGATTTAAAGACTTCTAAAGTATGAGGAATAGATTCATCTTTCATAAAATCTAAAGCTTCTTGATCTGGATGCATTTCATCTTCAAAGAATAATTTCACTTGTTCAACGATTTCTTCACCGCATGAAATATGATCTTTATGAACTTCAACTAATTTTTCAATCCATGCTTCACTTTTATCAGATAAATCATATGCATCTTGTAAGAATGGTAAACATAATTTTGTTAGAGCTGGCGTGTCTAATTTTTTGATATATTGGCTATTAATCCATTTTAACTTATTAATATCAAAAATAGCTCCTGATTTAGAAATACGTTTAACATCAAAGGCTTCTACTAATTCTTCTAAACTAAAGATTTCTTTTTCTTCTTTAGGAGACCAACCAAGTAAAGCAATATAATTTAAAATTGCTTCATTTAAGAATCCTTTATTAATTAAATCTTGATAACTAGCATCACCATTACGTTTAGATAATTTATGTTGTTCATCTTTCATAACTGGTGGACAATGAATATAGGTTGGTACATCCCACCCAAATGCTTGATAAATTAAATTGTATTTAGGTGTTGATGATAAATATTCATTTCCTCTTACTACATGGGTAATATTCATTAAATGATCATCTACGATATTAGCAAAGTTATATGTAGGATAACCATCACTTTTTAATAAAACAC
>NZ_QRQB01000009.1:12538-72391 GCF_003475785.1 Coprobacillus sp. AF33-1AC
ATAACCATCACTTTTTAATAAAACACCTTCAGCAAGTCCGGCATTTTCTACTTCAATATGTCCATATACTTCATCTTCAAAAGAAGTTACACCAGTGCTTGGAATTGTTTGTCTGACAACATATTTTTCACCACTAGCAATTCTTTTTTTAGCTTCTTCTAAAGAAATATTTTTACAAGGGTCAATGTATCCTTGTTCTTCATTATGAGATTCTTCTTTAGCTGCATTAATTGTTTCTTCATCACAAAAACAATAATGAGCCCCACCAAGTTCAACTAATTTATCAGCATATTCTTTATAAATCGCTAATCTTTCTGATTGAACATAAGGTCCTACGTCTCCTGGCTTATTAGGTCCTTCATCATAACCTAATCCTGTTTGATCCATCACTTTATAGATCATATCAACAGCACCTTCAACTTCTCTTTCTTGATCCGTATCTTCAATTCTTAAAATAAAATCTCCATCATCATGTTTAGCGATTAAATATTCATATAACGCTGTTCTTAAGTTACCGATATGCATATATCCTGTTGGACTAGGTGCAAATCTTGTTCTTACTTTTGCCATTTCTATACTCCTTTTTTCTTTAATAAAACAACTGCCTGGGCAACCATTCCTTCTTGTCTACCAACAAATCCTAACTTTTCTCCACGCGTTGCTTTAATGTTAATTTGTGATATATCGCAATGTAACTGACTTGCAACATTTTCTCTCATTTGTTTAATATGTGGTGCCATTTTAGGTTGTTCACACATAATAATGCTATCAAGATTATTAATTTCATATCCCTCTTGATCCATTAACTGATAACAATGCTCTAATAAAACCATAGATGATATTCCTTTATATTGAGGATCAGTGTCAGGAAAATGTTTTCCAATATCTCCTAAACCTAATGCACCGATAATACTTTCAATAATCGCATGCAATAATACATCAGCATCACTATGACCTAATAAACCTTTATCATGGTCAATTTTAACACCGCCAATAATTAAATCTCGACCCTCTACTAATTGATGAATATCTATAGATTGACCTATTCTAAACATGTTATCACCTTCCGCAAACATTCTAGCATAAATAATTAAATTATTGAAGAGTTGGTTGTTTTATAATAATAGAAAATATGGTAAACTAATTCATATATAATTGAAAGAGGTATAACCTATGGATAAAGAAAATGTAGTAAGTAAAAATTTTATTGAAAAAATTATAGATGAAGATTTAGCCCAAGGGAAATATACAAAAATTGCCACTCGTTTTCCACCTGAACCTAATGGTTATTTACATATAGGGCATGCTAAATCAATCTTATTAAATTATGGTCTAGCCAAAAAATATAATGGTACTTTTAATTTACGTTTTGATGATACAAACCCAATGAAAGAAAAAACGGAATTTGTAGAAAGTATTGTATCAGACGTAGAATGGTTAGGAGCTCAATATGATGGTGATATCAAATTTGCTTCTAATTATTTTGATCAAATGTATGAAGCAGCAGTCCTTTTGATTAAAAAAGGAAAAGCTTATGTTTGTGATTTAAGTCCTGAACAAATTAAGGAATATCGTGGAACATTAACTGAGCCTGGTAAAGATTCACCATATCGTAATCGTTCAGTTGAAGAAAACTTAGATTTATTTGAAAGAATGAAAAACGGTGAATTTGAAGATGGTTCTAAAGTATTAAGAGCTAAAATCGATATGGCTTCTTCAAATATTAATATGCGTGATCCAATTATTTATCGTGTTGCGAGAATGACACATCATAATACTGGTGATAAATGGTGTATTTATCCAATGTATGATTTTGCTCATCCTATCGAAGATGCAATTGAAGGCATTACCCATTCTATTTGTACACTTGAATTTGAAGATCATCGTCCTTTATATGATTGGGTTGTTCAAGAAGTGGGTTATGAACATCCACCTAAACAAATTGAGTTTGCTAAATTATATTTAACAAATGTCATTACTGGTAAACGTTATATTAAGCGTTTAGTTGATGAAGGTATTGTTGATGGTTGGGATGATCCAAGATTAGTCACTATTGCCGCTCTTAGAAGAAGAGGATTTACACCAGAATCAATCAAAGATTTTATGGAATTAATTGGTGTAACTAAAAGTAATTCTTCAAATGATTATGCTATGTTAGAATATTGTATTCGTAATGACTTAAAACCTAAAGCACCTCGTGTGATGGCTGTTTTAGATCCTATTAAATTAGTGATTGATAATTATCCTGAAGGAGAAGTTGAATATTTAGATGCAATGGTTAACATGGAAAACCCTGACTTAGGATATGAAAAAGTTCCTTTTGAAAGAGAACTTTGGATTGAAAGAGAAGATTTCATGGAAGAACCACCAAAGAAATACTTTAGATTATTCCCAGGTAATGAAGTACGTTTAATGAATGCTTATTTTGTTAAATGTGTAAGTTATGAAAAAGATGAAAATGGTAAAGTCACTGTTGTTCATTGTACTTATGATCCAGAAACTAAAAATGGTACTGGATTTACAGGTAGAAAAGTAAAAGGAACAATTCATTGGGTTCCTGTTCATCATTGCAAGAAAGTCACAGCTCGTTTATATGAAAACTTAGTTGACGAGGAAAAAGGTGTTTATAATGAAGATGGATCTCTTAATTTAAATCCTAATTCATTAACTGTTATTGAAGACTGTTATGTTGAACCAGCTATTGAAAAATACAAACCTGGTGATTCATTCCAATTTGTAAGAAACGGTTACTTCTGTATTGATACAAAAGATACAACTGAAGATCATCTTGTATTCAATCGTATCGTATCATTAAAAAGTTCATTTAAATTACCTAAAAAATAAGGGTAACAAGGAATCAATTTTGATTCCTTTTTTTATACAAAAAAAAGGATAGAAATCTATCTATCCTTGATATTTACGTTTATGTGCTGCACTAATTAATCCTTGGAATAATGGTTGACTACGATTTGGTCTTGATGTGAATTCAGGATGGAATTGACATCCAACATAGAAAGGATGATCTTCAATTTCAACGATTTCAACTAGGTTTCTTTCTGGATTAACACCAGCTACTTTTAAACCATGATTTTCTAAAACATCACGATATTCGTTATTAAATTCATAACGATGACGATGTCTTTCTTTAATCATTTCTTTACCATATAATTGATAAGCTTTTGTACCTGCAATTAACTTACAATCATAATCACCTAATCTTTGTGTACCACCCATATCTTCTAATGATTGATCAGACATTAAATTAATAACTGGATTTTCAGCAATTTCATTAAATTCTAATGAATCTGCATCTTTAATACCACATACATTTCTTGCATATTCTAAAGAAATAAGCTGCATTCCTAAACAAATTCCTAATAATGGTACTTTATTCACTCTTGCATATTCTATAGCGTCAATCATACCTGGGATACCACGTGTTCCAAATCCACCAGGAACAATAATACCATCAGCATCTTTTAATCTTTCTGCTACATTATCTTTATTTAATTCTTCTGAATTAATAAAATCAATATTAACGACACTATTTTCATAATATCCTGCATGTCTTAAAGCTTCATTTACTGATAAATAAGCATCTGGTAATTGGACATATTTACCAACTAAAGCAATTGTAATTTCTTGATTTAAGTTCTTAACACGATGAATAAGTTCATTCCATTCTTTCATATCAGCTTGTGGTGCTTCAATTTGTAAATGTTTTAAAACTAAATCATCCATATGTTGTTCTAATAACATTGTAGGTAATTCATATAAGTTTTCTACATCATAGTTAGAAATAACATGTTGTGTTGGTACATTACAGAATAATGAAATTTTATCTTTTAAATCTTTACCAATATGTTTTTGACTACGACAAACAATAAAATCCGGTTGGATACCTAAACCTCTTAATTCTTTAACACTATGTTGTGTAGGTTTTGTTTTAACTTCATGACTTGCTCCAATATAAGGAAGTAATGTTGTATGAATATATAATGTATTTTCATATCCTAAATCTAAGCGTACTTGTCTAATAGCTTCAATAAAAGGTAAACTTTCAATATCCCCAGTTGTTCCGCCAATTTCAGTAATAATAATATCAGCATTACTACTTGAAGCTGCTGCATAAATTTTAGCTTTAATTTCATTAGTGATATGAGGTACAACCTGTACAGTAGCTCCTAAATAATCACCATGTCTTTCTTTAGAAATAACATTACTGTAAATTCTTCCTGTAGTAATGGAAGAATTTCTGTTTAATTGTTCATCAATAAAACGTTCATAGTGTCCTAAATCCAAATCAGTTTCTGCACCATCACTGGTAACAAAAACTTCACCATGTTGATAAGGAGACATTGTTCCCGGATCAACATTAATATAAGGATCTAACTTTTGCATAAATACTTTTAATCCACGTTGTTTTAAAATACGACCTAAAGATGCTGCTGTTAATCCTTTACCAAGGCCCGAAACAACACCACCAGTAACAAAAATATACTTTGCCATGTTCTCTCTCCTTTATATCTATAAAATAAAAAACGCCTTCCTACGGAAGACATCTATTTGCCCTTTCTTATTCTATCAATTTTATTTTATAATTGCAATAAGAATATATTATTTTGAGAATTTTTTTAAAACAAAAGAGAGTACGGGGAATACTCTCTTTCATGCATAGATCATTTCTTGGGGAAGAGGGGGTGATCTATGCTTTTATTATTATATTATCTTGTCTTAAACGACATTGTTCATAATAAAGTACATTTGTGAACTCTTTATGAACCTCTAGTATATTATCATAATTAGCATGTCTATGCAACCCTTATTTGTAAAAAAAAGAAAGCTTTTTTAGCTTTCATTTTTTTCGAGTATAGACTAATTTTTTGGGAGAGGGGTATCTATACTCAATATTATATTGTCTTTATCTGACATGTTTATAATACTCAATTTATATGAATTATATATGAACTTATGTTAACTTATAAATTTTTTTATTAACAACAAGACCACTTTCTTTTTGATATTCCTTTTCCAAATAATCTTGGTAAGTTCCAGGTGCAATAATTCCATTCATATCAATCACATCACTCCCGGTTTTACCAATAATCTCATCAGCAAGCAACACACAATTTGTTCCCATCACAAAATAAGTTTTAAACTTGCCCGATTTGAATTTGTAAAACTGCGCTCCTGTTTTCAAATACAACCTACTGGCGTAATCTTCTTTTTTATTTGGATCTTTGTAGGATAAAGGATACCATTGATAAGTATTATTCATTAAATCATTTATTTTACTTTTAACATTTTGTAATTGCTTTTCAGTTAAACAAAGTCCATAACCGAATATTGTCTTATGACTTTCTTCCATACAAAACTTTAAATAATCCTCTTTTTTATTAACTGTAAATAAAACACCATCCCCTATCGCTTCAAATAATCTTTGTGAAAGAAAATCATAATTACCATAAGAATAAACTGTTCCTTCAAAGCATAAATCAACATGACCCATTGTACCAAAACCATCAGGCGTCACATGTATGAAGATTTCCATATTGATTTTTTTTGAATCTTCATATTTCTTAACTTGATCAACAATTAAATGATCATTGACTAACTTTAACATTTGCATTGGTACAATAGCAGCAAGAAATATAGGTAAAGGGATCCGAATACGTCTTTTTAAACTGTCTTTTTTTGATGTCGGAATAACTGTAAAAATCCCATCTAACAAATAATTAACGCCTAAAAGAAATGCATATCCTCCAATTAAAAACATCGCTAATTGGGCATCAAAATACTGCTTATCAATTAACACTATCCCACCATAAATAAAAAATATTGCCAACAAACAAATAAATAACCTTCTTTTAACACGATTACGACGATAATTTAAATAAGAAATAAAATATATAATTCCCAAAATAATAAAATAGAATGAAAAAGCAATTGAAACGATCATCATTGGTAATGCTTGAATAAAAATAAAGATCATCCCAATTAGGATAAATAAAATACATTGCATTATTTCAATCTTGTTTAATCCTTTATCAAACATTTTATTTATTAAATGAATCCCATTTTCAATTAAAACAATCCCCAGAAAAATAAATAGCCATTTTAAAAAAAGAGTTTGTTTAATCATCGCTAATAATCCTAATGATATCAATGCCAGTCCTAATAACACGTCAATCAGTCCTTTATATAAACGTCTTTCCATGATGATGCCTCCTTTCCTATATTATGCCATTTCCTTTTAAAAGAGAAAAGAAAAAGTCGGCATTGCCGACTTTTCATTATAAACAATGATTATTTATCAAATTTGTTTTTATAATCATAGATTTTGCGTAAGATATCTTCCATATCTTTAACCATTGGCATTCTTGGGTTTGCAGGAGTACATTGATCTTCATATGCATTCATAGCAATTCTGTGAATTGATTCTTCCCAAGCAGCTTTATCAATACCTTGTGATTGAATGTTAGAAGCTAAATGAACTTTATGACATAATTCTTCACAAGCATCAGCGAACATTTCAACACCTTCAGCAGGAGTTTTTGGATTTAATCCGATTAATTGAGCTAATTCCATGAATTTAACATCTGCTTTATAGTTATCGATTTTTGGCCAGATAGCTAATTTAGTTGGGATAGTTCCGTTATATCTAATTACGTGTGGTAATAAGATACCGTTTGTTCTACCATGAGGTACATGCCATTCTCCACCGATCTTATGAGCTAATGAGTGGTTCATTCCTAAGAATGCGTTAGCGAATGCCATACCTGCGATACATGCAGCATTGTGCATTTTTTCTCTAGCTAATGGAGTTCCTTTAGTAACTGATTCTTCTAAGTAATCAAATACTAATTTAACAGCTTGTTTAGCCCATCCATCAGTATAATCAGAAGCTAATAATGAAACATAAGCTTCAACAGCATGAGTTAATACGTCGATACCAGTATCAGCAGCAACTGAAGCAGGTAATGACATAACGAATTCTGGGTCTACGATTGCAACTGTTGGAGTTAAAGCGTAGTCAGTTAATGGATATTTTTTATTGCATGAAGTATCAGTAATTACTGCGAATGGAGTAACTTCTGAACCTGTTCCTGAAGTAGTTGGAATACAGATCATTTTTGCTTTTTTACCTAATTCAGGGAATTTGAATGCACGTTTTCTAATATCCATGAATTTTTGTTTAATATCATCGAAACATACTTCTGGATGTTCGTATAATAACCACATTACTTTAGCAGCATCCATTGAAGATCCACCACCTAAAGCGATGATTGTATCTGGTTGGAATTTGTTCATTAAAGCTAAACCAGCTTGAACTGTGTCGAAAGATGGATCTGGTTCAACATCGAAGAATAATTCGATATCAACTTTGTTACGTCTTCTTCTGATAACGTCTTCAATCTTTTCAACATAACCAAGACTATACATACCTCTGTCTGTAATAATCATGGCTTTTTCCATTTTTTTCATATCTCTTAAATATCTAATTGAATTTCTTTCAAAGTAGATTTTTGGAGGAAGTTTAACCCATTGCATATTGTTATTACGTCTCCCTATTCTCTTAATATTGATTAAGTTTACAGCACTTACGTTGTTTGATACTGAGTTGTGTCCGTAAGAACCGCAACCTAAAGTTAATGAAGGTAAGAATGCGTTATAAACTGAACCGATTCCACCGAATGTTGATGGTGCATTTTCGATAATACGGATAGCTTTACATCTATGTCCAAATCTTTTAGTTAATTCATGATCTTGAGTATGAATTGCAGCAGAGTGACCTAAACCGTTGAATTCTACCATTTGAGCAGCTTTTTCAATACCATCATCAGTTGATGAAGCTTTTAAGATAGCTAATACTGGAGATAATTTTTCTCTAGTTAATGGTTCATTAGGTCCAACTTCTTTACATTCAGCACAAATGATTTGTGTTTCAGCAGGAACATTGATTCCAGCTTGTTCTGCAATCCAAGTTGCAGGTTTACCAACAACGTTTGGATTTAATTTAGCAGTGTTTACTTGATCACTGTATGCTTCTGCACCAAACATGAATTTTTCAAGTTTAGCTTTTTCTTCTTTATTTACAAAATAAACATGGAATCTTTTGATTTCTTTCATGAAGTCATTATAGATTTCATGATCAACGATAGCAGCTTGTTCTGAAGCACAGATCATACCATTATCGAATGATTTTGATAATACGATATCGTTAACAGCTCTGTTTAAAACACAAGTTTTTTCAACATAAGCTGGAACGTTACCAGCACCTACACCTAATGCAGGTTTTCCACATGAGTATGCAGCGTTAACCATTGCGTTACCACCAGTAGCTAAGATAGTAGCAACACCTGGATGTTTCATTAATGCACTTGTTGCATACATTGATTTAATATCTAACCATTGGATACAGTTTTCAGGTGCACCAGCAGCAACAGCAGCATCTCTAATTACGATAGCAGCTTGTTTAGAACATTCATGTGCACTTGGATGGAATGAGAAGATAATTGGGTTTCTAGTCTTTAATGCGATTAAAGATTTGAAAATAACTGTTGAAGTTGGGTTAGTTGTTGGAACGATACCACAAACAACACCTACTGGTTCAGCAATTTCAGTAATTCCTGTTAAAGGATCTTCATTGATGATACCAACAGTTTTTAAATGACGTAAGTTGTTAGTTACATATTCACAAGCGAATAAGTTTTTAACAGCTTTGTCTTCAAATACACCACGTCCAGTTTCTTTAACTGCAGCTTCAGCTAAAATACCATGGTGATCTAATCCAGCTACTGAACATTTTGCTACGATGTAGTCAACTTGTTCTTGAGTGAATTCTTCAAATTTAGATAAAGCAACCAAGGCTTTATTTACAAGATCGTCAACATGAGCATCTGTTTCTGCTTCAGTTGGCGCAGCTTGTTGTACAGGTTTTTTTTCTGCCATTTTGTTTCCTCCATATATTTGTGAAATATTTAATTTGTTTCCGGATTTATATTACCTTAAACCATTAAAAAAAACAAGCATATTTGTAAGTTTTTTTCGTTAAGACCGTCTTAAAATTCGGTGATGAAAGCGCTAACCCTTGCGCCATTATTCATGTTTGTGAAATTTTTAATTTAGTCCTTTTTTTTACTTTATTTTTACAAAATATCAACACTTTGAAAAAAGCGATTAGCAATCGCAGCGTGAAGCAGATGTTCTAGGAAATATTCAAAACGAAAACGGTTCTTCACTGTCCATGTATTAAGATCTAAATTGTGCATTTTAAATTCAGCAATTTCATCTTCATTTAAGAAATCTTCACGAGGATGACCGTTTAGATGATATTGAAAACAGAGTTGCTTATTCTTTTGATAATCATCTTCAAACAAATAACCTAAATATAATGATTCATCTATTTCTTTTAATTTAAGCAAAGAGGGTAAATAAAAGCTTGAAAACATCACTTGTTTTAACATTCCTTTATCTTTAACCATTTGATAGACTTCTTCCTCTATACCTTGATAATGAATTTTATCGGTTTTCAATTCAATATTTAAAATCACATCTTTCCCCTTAGCTAAATCTAAGAGTTCTTCTAATAAAGGAATTTTTTCATCAAAATCTTTAAATTTATAATTAAATCTAAATTGACATAATTCTTCATAAGTATAGTCTTTAATATATCCTTGACCATTACTGGTACGATTGATTTTTTCATCATGGCATAAAACAAGTTGACCATCTTTAGTTTTATGAACATCGGTTTCAATGCCATTAAATCCCTTTTTTATTGCTTCTAAAAAAGCCTTCATTGTATTTTCTGGATATTGATCACTATATCCTCGATGAGCTAAAAGTAACATTAAAAAAACACCTTCCTTCGTTCTTTATTTTACTACGAAGAAAAGTGTTTTAAAACTATAAAATACTAATGAAATAAGCCATATATCCTACCAACATCACAATCGCTCCTATCTTTCTTAAACGATAGTTTTTATTGATAAAAACAAAGAATAAAACCATCGCTGCAATCGCAACTAAACCATCAATGATAAAAGAACTTTTAAAAGTAATTGGAGTAGGTGAAACTAAAGCCGTTGTTCCTAATACAAATAAAATATTAAAAATATTACTTCCTACAATATTACCCACACTTAAATCATCTTTTCCCTTTAATCCGGCAGTAACTGAAGTAATCAATTCTGGTAAAGATGTTCCAAAGGCGACAATTGTAAGACCAATAATTCTTTGTGAAATACCTAATGCTTTTGCTATATTGGTTGCTGCATCAATTGTAACTTGACTTCCAATAACAATCGCTGCCATTCCTAAAATAAGCATTAAAATCAAACGTAATGCTGTATCTTTCTCCGTTAATTCTTCTACTTCATCTAAAGATGTCTCTTCACCTTTTTTTGTTAAACGATATAAATAGAATAAGAATAATAGAAAGCATGCCCATAAAATAAGTCCATCAGCAAAATCAATACTATTACCATTCATTCCTAATACAATCAATAATCCTGTAATTACAATTACAAAAGGTATTTCATACTTATATGTATTCTTTTTAACCCTAAGCGAAGTAATACATCCTGTAATACCTAAAATCAATAAAACATTCATAATGTTACTACCAATTACATTACCTACAGCTAAATCACTACTTCCTTTAATGGCTGATGTAATAGAAATAGCAGCTTCAGGAGCACTTGTTCCAAATGCCACAATCGTAAGACCAATAACTATTTGGGGAATATGAAATTTCAAAGCAACTTTACTGGCTCCTTCTACAAATACATCTGCCCCTTTCATCAACAATATAAAACCAACAATTAATAACACGACTTGTACTAACATTCCACCAATCATAACTTTCCTCCTTACTAAAAAAGACAAGACTTTATTTCATTATAAAAAAATGAAATAAAGGTCTTGTCTATCACTCTGTGATGATTTACACCCGGTTACAATGTAACGAGATGACGAATGTAAATACGCTTGATGCGCGACTACTCCCCTTTAATACAACCTCATTCTAACAACTTCATCTAGAAAATGCAATCATTATTTCCATTTAATAGAATAAAGAAAAGAGAAGTGATCGACTTGATCCATTTGTTCTTTTAAAATAATTGATTCTTGACAACGTCCACAATCACTGCATCCATCACAAATCAGTCTTGATCCACAATTTAAACAATGTTGACGGTAATGGGGTTGATAAGTTTCTTGTTCAAATAAAGTATTTTCTTGAATTAAATGATAGACTGTTGGTTTACCAATATGTTGCATCTTAGACTTAAAAGCCAAAGAAGCTTGTTGTTTTTTAGATGGAATATGATATCTTTTATTATCTTTAATATAATAAGTTCCTGTTTCAATAAAACAAAACTTAATATCTTGTTTTTTTGCTTGATAAAACAAAGATTCTACCCATTCATGATGACAAGGACGACAACCACCATAGTTTTCACCACCTACGAAAATTTGTTCAATTTGTCCTTGCTTTAAATATTTTGTTACATCAATAGCCCCTATTAACGGTGCACACATGATTCCTTTATGTTTAGCAGGAATATCAAGTAAAATTGGAATTCTGATATCAGCTTGTCTTTGATTTTCACATGTTACATTTAAAATGACATGATCATATCCTTCATCCCAATCATCCGGCAAGCACTCTTTTATGCGTTCAGGACGCTTAGTTAAAATATAAAAGATAACATCTCTTCTTTGACTTATCATCTGCCATACTTCTTTTCGCCATTGATCTGCTTCCTCTAAAAAGAAATCAGATGTCATACAAACTCTTATTACCTCACCACTTTTAATTTTATAATCACCATTTTTATCTCTAGCTATTAAATAATTAAAATTTTGTGTTTTATAAATATAATGACCATCTTGGTTACGCTTTTGATCTAAATAATACATATAACAATTTTGGCAACCCTCACTGATCTTTTTACACCCATGCCAAGGGTTATAAATATCATGCATGAGCTTAATCCTTATTTATTTCTTTTGCACAAGAAATAAGATAATGTCTTGCATTAACACTTTTAACTTGTCGAGCACGTTGAAGTAAACATTCTTTTTTTAATTCCGGTTCATCAACCAACTCTAATAACTGTAAAGCCATTTGATAGTTTTTTAAAGTCATTAATTCTTTAATCCGCTGATTTAGTTTTTCTTTACCAATCAAAGTCAAAAGTTCATGATCATAATCCGATTGCTTAACTGGTAATAAGTGAACAGGATTGCCATCAAACCACCCTACATAACCAACATAAACACTCTTTACAGCCCATTCTACCATTCCATAATATTCTTGTAAGTAGGGTGAATGAGAAAGTTTATCAGGCAACTTCACTTCTGCTACTGTTTCTTGTAAAGTTAATCCCTGATTCATACATTGTAATGTGTGAAATAAAATATATTCAATTGCTTCTTTTTCATCGCCCACTCTTTTTTCAATCAAATCATGACCGATAATAGGATCGGTATGTCCAGGCAAAAGTGCTTTTGATGGAAAAGAAAGAATTAATTCTAAAGATTCAATCCATGTTGCTAGATTACGATATTGAGTTCCTCTAATTGCATATAAAGCTGGAAAAACACCATAATAATTATCTCCCGTACAAATGACCTGATCATCTTTTAGCCAAATACATATTTGATCATCTGTTTCACCTGGGGCACGATACATCGCTAAGGCAACACCATCAATAACTCTTTCTACTTTATTTTCTTGATATATTGTTGTTGGTTGCATAAATTCATAACAGCCATGACCCGTAGTTTTTCCTTCACGAATACCTATTCCTTGAAAGATAGCCTCCTCATCATTAAGATTGTAACCATGTTGATAACTTCCTCTTTTATTTAAAATATCATTTAATCGATCATAATACTTGAGTGGTTGTTTTATTGGCGTAAATGCAATAATCTCAGTTACTGTATTTTTAAAAGTACCTGCTCCACCTCGATGATCAGGATGACCATGAGTATAAATTAATGTTTTTACAGGTTTATCTGTTATTTTCTTTAAATCATTTAATAGATCTTGGGCATATTCATTCGTATCTAAAGTATCAATTAAGATAACCGATGTATCCCCTATAATAGCCGTGGCATTACTGTGTCCATAAGATTTAAAGTAATAAATTCTTTCATTAATTTTTATACATTCTTTTTGATATGATTTTTCACAAAATAATTTCATTTCTTGTTCCATTATTTTTACCTCATATTCATTATAAAAGAATTTATAAAAACAAAAAAGTAGGCACTTTTTAGTAACTATAAATATTGATTAAGTTGTTTCATCATTTTTTCTTCAAGATGAATAATTTGTTTCGTTATTTCTTTGACTTCATGACTTGCTTGTTGATATTGGTTTAAATAGCGATATAAAGACTTAATTCCCATATGACATCCATCACTGATCAATTCCGCAATCGTTTGATCTGATTCATGCATTGCTATTTTCATATTCATTTTTAACCAAGACATTCCTTTTGCCATCATAGGTGGTTCTTTACCATCATCATGATTTTGATTGAGTAAATTTTGTACTCTTCTTTTTAATTGAAAATGTTCATTTTTTGCATCAATTAATTCATGCTTTAATTTTTCATCTTCAATTACATCTAAAACTTCATCTATAGAGTCTTGAGCCATCTTTAAGCCAGCATCACATTCCCTAAGTAATTTTATTGTATCGTCCATTGTATTCTCCTTTACATTCATATTCTTAGCCATCTATAATGAATATATACAAGAAGGTGAAATCATGTTATATCGTACTTTATATCCATCTCCTTTAGGAACAATGATCCTGATCAGTGATGAAGCATCCTTAAAAGGGGCGTGGTTTAAAAATCAAAAATATGAACAAGCAAAAATAAATAATAGCGAAATCAAAGATATGCCCAATTCCATTTTAAACCAAACTATAAATTGGTTAGATCGTTATTTCAATCAAGAAAAACCTTCTATAAAAGAACTTCCTCTAGACCCTATAGGAACACCCTTTCAAAAAGAAGTTTGGCACATTCTTTGTCATATTCCTTATGGTACCACCTTAACATATGGAATGATTGCTGATATGATTAATCAAAAAACAGGAAAAAAGTTAGGTGGTCAACCTGTTGGTCAAGCCGTAGGTCATAATCCTATTTCTATTATTATTCCTTGTCATCGTGTTATTGGTTCTAACGGCAGCCTAACTGGATATGCTGGTGGCATTGACAAAAAAATAAAACTCCTTCAATTAGAAGGAGTTCATCTTGAAAACATAGCTTAGCTATGTTTTTTTACTTGTAATTGTTGGTAAACTTCGTTAATTAAATCAGCTTGTGCTAAATCTTCACTAAAAGCTGTTGCGCCTCCACAAGCACTTCCTAATTTTAAAGCTTCACTATAATCATGATGTTTTAAATATCCAGCCAAGAAACCAGCTACCATACTATCACCACTACCTACACTATTAAGGAGTTTTCCTTTAGCCCCAGCACAGTAATAAACATGTTGATCTTCACTCACTAATAAAGCGCCATCTTTTCCTAAGGAAACTAAAACATTCATAGCACCTTGTTGTTGTAATTGTTTAGCATAATAAACTAATGATTCTTCACTATCAATTTGCGTATCAAATAATTCTTCTAATTCACGATGATTAGGTTTGATTAAAAATGGATGGTAAGGTAATACCTTTTTTAATAAATCATTCGTCGCATCTACTACAATACGAATATCTTGTCCTTCAAATTTTTTCATAATATCTTCGTAAATAGTATTTGGTAAAGATGAAGGAATACTTCCTGCTAAAACAAGGCTATCGCCTGGTTTTAATTGAGCTAATTTTTGATATAATTCTGCTAATTTATCTTGTGGTATTGCAGGACCACTACCATTAATTTCTGTTTCTTTTTGTGATTTCATTTTAACATTAATTCTTGATATACCTTGATCTAACTGACATAAATCACATTGAAAACCTCTTTGCTTTAATTGACTTTCTATCTCTTTACCTGTAAATCCTGCAATAAATCCTAAAGCTGTTGTGGGCAAAGATAAACGACTTAAAATTGTAGATACATTAAATCCCTTTCCTCCAGGATACATTTCTTCTTGATAAGAACGATTTGTTTCCCCTTCTTCAAATTCTTTAACTCTCATAATATAATCCAATGATGGATTAAAGGTAATTGTATAAATCATAATACCCTCCTATATCATTTACTTTATTATCATTATAACAAAAAGAATTAATCTAGAATATAACTAGATTAATTCTTTTTCTTTTAACCAAGATGTAATACCATTTTGTTCAATACGTCCACAAATTTCATCAGCAACTGCTTTAGCTTCTTCAACAGCATTACCCATAGCCACACCACAATTAACAGTTTCTAACATTTCAATATCATTACGTCCATCACCAAAAGCAATTGTATCTTGCATATCACGATTAATTCTTTTTACAAGTTCTTGAATACCTACTGCTTTAGAAACCCCTTTTAATGTTAAATCAAATGAAAAATCATTTTGATGTCTTTGCACATCAAAGTAAGGTGATAATCTTTCAACCATGACAGGAATATCATCTTTACTATTGACTACAATCATTCCAATATAGGTTTCAACTTCATCCGGATTAAACTCATCAACTAAAGTTTCATCTTTCATACCCCATCTTTGGGCAAACTCTTGATGATGAATATTTTCACGATCACGAATATAAATATAATCATTAGCTTCAAAATAAAAATTCATATCATATTCATCACATAACTTCATCGTTTCTTTAATCGCTTCACTAGGTACAACGGCTTTATATACTGGCTTATTTTGATATTCTACATATCCTCCATTACAAGTAACATAGCCACTAAAAGGATAACTCATTACTTCATCAGTAATAAAACATTTACAACGTCCTGTTGCCAAGAAAACATCATGCCCATTTTGTTTTAAAGTATCTAAAGACTGTTGATTGACTTTTGATATCCCATAAATCCCTTGATTACAATCAATGAGTGTCCCATCTATATCAAAGAACAATAATTTACTCATATATCCTCCTAAAGATAAAAGACAAATGTAAAACATTTGTCTTATTATAATTCTGCTTTTTCTAATTGAACTAAATCAATTTCCATAGGTGTTAAATTACCTAAGAAATCAATAAGTATTTTAGCTGTTTCTTTTTCCATATCAATTGATTCAACACGTCCGCTTTTACCAGCAAATGATCCTGAAATAACATTAACTTCATCGCCAACACCATAATCAATTTCAACAGATTGAGTATTAATTCCCATTTTCTTTAAAATAGGATCTAATTCATGTTTTTGAAGTGGGAATGGTTTTGCTCCACCACCAGATGAACCAATAAATCCAGTAACCCCAGATGTATTACGTACAACATACCATGCTTCATCTGTCATAATCATTTCAACTAAGACATAACCTGGAAACATATTTGTTGTTTTATTAATTTTTTTACCATCTTTAATAATTGTTTCAACATGTTCAGGAATAACAATATTAAATAAACAATCTTGTAATCCCATTGATTCAACACGTTTTTCTAAGTTTTCTTTTACTTTATTTTCATGACCTGAATATGTATTAACTACATACCATTGTCTTCCTTCATCATTCATTCCTGCCATCTTAATTCATCCCCAATGCTTTTAAAATAAATGCAATAACGGCATCTCCACCAAAGAAGAATAACCCCATTACAAACGTAAATAATAAAACGACTGCTGAGTTTTTCGCAAGTTCTTTCTTGCTTAACCAACTCACATTTTTAATTTCAGCTCTAATTCCTTTTAATTGACACCAATCTTTTAATTTAAAATCAGATGTCTCATGGATTTCCATTTCTTTAGAATCTGTTTTTTTAAACATGATATCCTCCTATTTCGTTTCTTTATGTAATGTGTGCTTTCCACATCTTTTACAATACTTATTTAATTCTAATCTTTCTACATTTACACGTTTATTTTTTGATACAGTGTAGTTGCGTGATAAACATTCACTACAAACCAAAATCACTTTTTGTTTCATTATATCAACTCATTTCTATACCACTATAATCTAGCACAAAAGAATGAGATAGTCAATTCTAATTCAAAATGAAAAATACAAAGATAAACTCTTTATCTTTGTATTCTCTTTATTTTTCTTCTTAAACGATAACATGCATTATAAGAAGCTCTTACATTAATGTCTAATAAAAGAGAAATATCTTGATGATTATAACCAACCATGAGATATTGGTAAACTTCTTTTTCTAACTGCGACAACCTTGGATCAATAGTTCGATTATATTGTGTCATTTGGTCTTTTAATAAAAGTTGTCTTGCTGGCTGATAGTAATCACTTTGATCACCCACAACTTCTCCAAAGCAACAATCACTATCATGATAACTTTGATTTAAAGATAACGTTCTCGATAAAACACAACGCTCTTTTCTATCATAGTAATATAAAGATTTTACCGAATCTTTAATAATCATTTGAAAATAAGTTTTCATTAATGTTTGGCGATCATCTCTAAAATTTAAACACGCCTTATCTAAAGACATCATTACTTCTTGAATCCATTCGGACTGATTAGATGAATAATAATAAGTAAATTGAATTAAATATTTAATCTTCTTATAATACTCATCATGGAATAAGTCATTTGCACTTTGACTTCCTAGACGGCTTAAGTACAACATTTCTTCCTCGTTATACTCACCCAATATAATTCCTCCTTTAAGATTATAAAGGATTACGTGAATTATATACTTGATACAAAATAACCGCTGTGGCTACTGAAGCATTAAGCGAAGTTACATGTCCTACCATTGGTAGAATAACATTCATATCACAACTTTTTTTCACTAAGCGAGATATACCTGCTCCTTCAGAACCAATAACAATGACAGTTGGCATATTATAATCAATTTGTCGATAATCTTGACTATTATGCAAATCACAACCAACAACCCAGAATGATTTTGTTTTTAAATCTTCTAATGTTCTTGTTAAATTTGTTACTTGAGCTACCTTAACATGATCGATGGCACCTGTTGATACCTTAGCTACTGTTCCATTTAAACTCACACTTCTATTTTTTCCAATAATGACTCCATCAACACCAACAGCATCACATGTTCTTAATATAGCTCCTAAATTATGAGGATCTTCTAGTCCATCAAGCATCAATAATAATGGCATCTTTCCTTCTGGAATAGCATCTAAAATTTCATCAATCGTATAGTAACGATAGCTTTCTACACTAGCCATAATCCCTTGGTGAACAACTTTACCTATATGTTTATCAAAATAAGTCTTATCTACAAATTCAAGAGGAATCTTTCTTTTACGACAAAAATCTATTACCTTTTTATCTTTATTGTTATTTTGCATATAAACAGTATATACATTAGAACCCTTTAATGCTTCCATCACTGTATTTTTTCCATATATATATTGTTTCATATTTTCTCCTCGCTTTCATCTCGAATTTGTTTCATGTTTATCTCATGATGAACGTAATCTTTCATCAAATCAAATAACTCATTCATTCTATCTTTTTGATCATTTAAATAAAGATGTCCAAACAATGCTTCTAAACCTGTAGAATGACGATGTTCATTCGTCTCATTTTTATTATTTTTAGCGTTACGCCCTCGTTTATAAATTTTGATTTCTTGTTCACTTAGTAAATTATTTTCTAAACAATAAAAGATAAATCCTGCATGTCCTTGACTACTCACATAGTTTCTAGCAGCTTGATAGAGTTCATGAGGCTTAGCTAAACCACTCTCTCTAATCAAATATTCTCTAGTCATTAATTCAATAATACTATCTCCTAAATAAGCAAGAACCATTGGATTAACAAAGTCTGGATTCATTAAATAATCCCCTTTTCAATTAATTGTCCTCGATAGGCATCTGCTTTTTCAAAATCTTTCACTGCTTTTGCATTTAACCATTCTTTATATAAATTCAAATCAGCTTCATCTAATTTTTTTGGTTCAAATACAAATCCCATAACGGATGTCATTTTTAATAAAGTCTGATATTCTTTAGAAATAAGTTGACTATCTTTATCTTTAGTTCTCATTAATTGATTTAAAACTTTAACTTGACTTAAGATAGCTGTAAGCGCTAATGAAGTATTTAAATCATCTTGTAACGCTTCTACCATATGATCTACTTTTTCTTTATCATAAATATCATCATTAACACCTTCAACTTGTAAATACAATGATGCAGATTTAATAACATTTTCAACTTTAGCTACTTCTTTTTTTACATTATTAACAATTTCATCAGTCATATTTAATGGATTACGATAATGAGAAGAAAGCATAAACCATTTATAAACATTACATCCAAGTTGCGCCAATAAATCTTTAGCCCAAATGACATTTCCTAATGATTTAGACATTTTTTCATTATTAATATTAATCATTTGATTATGCATCCAAGTATGCGCAATAGGATGTCCATTACATGCACGTGATTGGGCAATTTCATTTTCATGATGAGGGAATTTTAAATCTTGTCCGCCACCATGAATATCAATTTTCCCATTTTCAAAAATATCATTAATCATCACAACACATTCCGTATGCCATCCTGGTCTTCCTTTTGACCAAGGGCTATCAAATTGAATACCTTCGTCTGTTTTCTTCCATAAAGCAAAATCTGTTGATTCTTCTTTTACCCCTTTGTCTTCAACTCTTTCACTCGCACCAGCAACTAAATCTTCAATTCTAATACCTGATAATTCCCCATAATCTTTATCCTTAGAAACTCTAAAATAAACATCTCCATCAACAACATATGCATAATCTAAATCTATTAAGCATTTAATAAAATCAATAATTTGACTCATTGTTTCTGTTACTCTTGGTGCATAAGTTGGAAACTCTAAATTTAATCCTCTACGAATATCTTCATAAGCTTTAATATATTTATCTGTTAATTCTTTTTCTGTAATTCCTTCTTGTTTAGCTGCTTTGATGATTTTATCATCAACATCAGTAAAGTTAGAAACAAAAGTAACTTTATAACCCATGTATTCAAACGTTCTTCTTAATAAATCAAATACAATCATAGGTCTTGTATTACCAATGTGGACATAATTATAAACAGTAGGTCCACATACATAAATACTGACCTTCCCTTCTTTAATTGGTTTAAATTCTTCTTTTTTGTTTGTTAGTGTATTAAATAATTTCATAGCTCCTCCTATTAAAAAAAGCATGCACTATTTGGACACAAAATGTGTTTATCCACCAAATAGATGATGCTTTTAAATGATCTTAACGCAATCAACGTTCTTTCTTTGCAAAAGACTCAAATAAGTGCATTCAGTCAATTTCCTTTAAACTCTTTCCACCACCAAGTTCTCTCTATCAAATTCCCTTGACTTACTATTCTTATTTATAATTTATAATATGTAACATTCTAACATATTTATGATATTTTTCAATCATTCAATTTACCTGAAGATTTATAAAATGATTCTAAGAAGATAAGCATCTTCTTTATTTCTTTATTATATACATCAGTTTTTGCCTGATAACCATATATATAAGTTGTCTGATTTTCAAAATAGACTAAATTTGTAAATTTAATTCCTGTATCTTTAAACTGTCCACTAAATTCATAACAAGATAATCCACTATCTAAAACCGGTTGTTTTACTTTAATAGATGAGGCATTCATTTGTTCTAATTCACCATAATACAATTCTTTCATATCTTGAGGTTCATTATCATAATTACTTCTTTCAACTGTATAATAAAAAACTTGTTCTTGATGAATGAAACGCAATGTGCTTGGGTCTTGTTCATCGTTTGTCGTATTCATCTCTAATTTAAACTCTTTAGGATAATAAAAAGAAACATCATCATCCACTTTATATTCATTTCCTTCTTTATCCACAGAAACCTTCTCAACTTTTTTTCCACACGCAAATAATGAAAAAACAAGAACTACACAAACAAGAATGTGCCCTATCGTTTTCATCAAACCACCTCTTATCTATTTTACACAACTTCATTACATTTGACAACCTCAGGTAACTTCTTACTATTTTGATACTAATTCAAAATGTCGTAATCCATCAATAATACCATCATGATCACTATCTTTGCAGATATATGTCGCTAACTGTTTGAGTATTTTATCACCATTTTCCATCACCACAGGGTAACCCACTTTTTCCATCATCTCAATATCATTATGACCATCACCAAAAGCCATCAATTCTTCTTTTTTAAAGCCATAATAATGCATAATAGCCTCGATAGCAGCACCTTTACCTCCATCTATAGGAACAATATCATAGGCATAGTCATGCCACTTTGTAACTTTAATATGCTTTGTTCCATCTACAATATCTTGTAATTCTTGTTGATTTACAAAAGGGTCAACTTGATATATTTGATTAACATTGACCTCTTGGCTAATAGGTGGAATCATAGTAGAAATGGAAGCTTGAGCATCACGCACTCTTTGATCCACACGATTAATATACATTTTATCTTTTTCAATAAATAAAGTCGGATAACCCTTTTCTTTAATCTTTTCATACATCAAACAAATATCATCTTGGTTAATTTTATTTTCATAAATAACTTTGTCACCAACTGTACAATAACCACCATTCAATAACAAATAACCATCAAATTCAAATTGTTTATTTAATTTTAATTCTTCTAATTCTAAAGAATGTCTACCTGAAGCAATAAAAAGTTTTATCCCTTTATTTTTTAATTCATTTAACCCTGATATGACTGCTTCACTTATATAAGGACGTGAGGATGATATCAACGTTCCATCGATATCAAAAAATATAGCTTTTATCATAATAATCTCCTTTATAGTATGAAAGGTACTGAATTCAGTACCTTTCATACCTTACAACAAGGAAGAGAATAATTCAATATAACGGCTTGCGCTTACTTCCCAGTCTAATTTTTCTTTCATTGCTCTTTGGACTAAACGATCCCAATTTTCAGGATAATCATAGAAAGTATGCAATGCATAATCTATTGTATCCATCATTTCATGAGCGTTATAGTTTGTAAAACTAAATCCTGTTCCTGTTTGTTCAAATTCATTGTATGGAATAACACTATCTTTTAAACCACCTGTTTCACGAACAATAGGAATAGTTCCATATTTTAAAGACATCATTTGTGATAATCCACATGGTTCAAATAACGAAGGCATTAAGAACATATCACATCCTGCATAAATACGACACGATAATCCAAAGTCATATTTACATTGCATTGACACTTTATCTTGATGATAGTAGGCTACACCTTTTAAAGCATCTTCATAAACACGATCTCCAGCACCCAAAATAACAACCTGTACCCGACGTCCACAAAGCGCCTCAAATTGATTAATAATCAAATCTAAACCTTTTTGTCTTGTAAGTCTTGTAACAATACCAATTAAGGCTACATCTGGATCTTCTGGTAATCCTACTTCTTTTTGTAATGCAAGTTTATTTTCTAATTTACCTTTTTTCACTGTTCTTGGTGTATATTTTTTTACAATCATAGGATCTTTATTAGGATTAATAACATCATAATCAACCCCATTTAAAATACCATATAAGTCATGTTGTCTCATTTGTAAAATTGATTGTAATCCTTCACCATATTCATCAGTTAATATCTCCTTGGCATAAGTTGGTGATACTGTAGTAATAATATCACTGTAGAAAATAGCTGCTTTCATCATGTTTAAACAATCATCATTTCGACAATTACCGTTATAGTACAAATAATTATCTAAACCAAAGAATTCTTCTAATAAATGTGGATCCGCTTTACCTTGGAAAGCAATATTGTGAATTGTGAATACTAACTTAATATTTTGATAATAATCATAATAGCAATATCTTTCTCGATATAACATAGCAATCATAGCTGTTTGCCAATCATGCATGTGTAAGACATCTGGTCTAATATTTAAATGACTAATTAGCTCAAGAACTGCAAAATCAAAGAATGCAAATCTTTCATAATCATCATCATAGCCATATAAACCCGGTCTTTTAAAATATTGTTCATTATCAATGAAATAATAAGTTACCCCATCTAATTCATACTTAAAAACACCACAATAGCATTTACGCCATCCCATAAAGATATCAAAATTTGTTACATATTCAATCTTATCAGCAAATTTCATATCTTGATATTTAGGTAAAACAACAATACTTTCTACCCCTTGTTTTGCCATTTCTTTTGGCAAAGAGCCAATAACATCTGCAAGACCCCCTGATTTAATGAAAGGTGTCCCTTCACTTGCAACAAAAAGAACTCTCATTAAACAACATCTCCTTCTTTAATATATAAAGGTGTTGTTTCATTTCCTTCAAGATGTGTTTGTTTTTCAACACGAGCTCGTTTATCAATAATTACATTTTCTAATTGTGATCCTGGAGCAATCTTTGATCCTGAGAAAATAATACAGTTCTTGATCTTAGCACCTTTACCAATAACCACTTCACGACCAATAATACTATTTTGAACAGTACCATCAATAATGGCACCATTTGCGATAAACGATTTATTTACATCAGCATGATCTAAATATTTTGTAGGTGGTGTATCATTTGTGTTCGTATATAATGGCCAATTAGATTTAAATACTGCAGAAGAAACATCTAAATCTAAGAACTCTAATGAATATTTAAAATAACTTTCTAAAGAATCTAAACAACGTGCATATCCTTTATATTCATAAGCATGAATTTGTTTTTCATCACATAAATAAGCAAGCGAATCTTTTAAAGAGAAAAATGAACTTACACGACATGCTTTCTTCATAATTCTTAATAATTCTTTAGTATTAATAACATAGGTTTCAAGCGAAATAGCACGTGTTTTACGTGATCCTTTATTCACTCCTACACCTTCTACATAGCCATCTTTAATATCTAAATATTCCCCTCCAACAAAGGCTTTATCAGCATCTTTAATTTTTTGATAAACCATGGTAATTTCAGCACCAGATTTTTCATGTGCTGCAACAACATCACGATAATCCATTGTTGTAACAATATGTGCTGGTGCAATTACTACATAATCAGATTTATTATTTTCTAAAAATGCTATATTTTCAATTAAGTTATTAATATCATGATTGTATTTAGGGTTATTAGCATATTTTTCATTATATAATAATGAAACACCCCCAGCTTTAGAGTTAAAATTCCATGAATTACCATTTCCTAAATGTTTAAATAAAGAACGTGGTTTTTGTTGAATTAAAACCCCAACTGAATCAATTGATGAATTCGACATATTTGATAATACGAAATCAATAATTGCATAACGACCAAGGAAGCTTACAGACGCTACCGGTCTTCTTTCTGTCAAACCTGTAAAATTGACATCTGAATGTAAATTAACTAAACCTATTACTTTTGCCATCTTTGTTTGCCTCCCTATCTAGTATGATCGCTTACTAATGCGACTTCTTTTGCTTCTTTGTTGATGATTGATTTTGCCTTGACAACAACACCTTCATCAATTATGGCTTTATAAATTTCAGCCCCTTCTTCTACTAATACTCCTGGCATTAATACTGAATCAATGACTTTTGCACCTTCTCCAACATTAACATTATTGAATAATACTGAGCCACTTACTTCACCATTAACAAGACATCCTTGAGTAATAAGTGAATTCTTTACATTAGCTTTTTCTCCGATAATTTGAGGAATACCTAAAGTATCTTCTGTATAAATTTTCCAATCTTTTTTAATATTATATAAATCTAATTCTTTATCATGAATCAAATCCATATTTGCTTGCCATAAGCTTTCAACTGTTCCTACATCTTTCCAATATCCATCAAATTCATAAGCATATAGTTTTTTGTTGTCAGCCAACATATCAGGAATAATATTCATACCAAAATCATGTTTACTGTCTTTCTTTTTCGCATCAGCAATTAAATAACGACGTAATTGTTTATAAGTAAAAATATAAATTCCCATTGAAGCTAAAGTAGATTTTGGTTTTTCTGGTTTTTCTTCGAATTCATAAATGCTTCCATCTTCATTTGTATTCATAATACCAAATCGACTTGCTTCCTTTAAAGAAACATTTAAAACTGCAATCGTAGCATCAGCTCCTCTTGCTTTATGAGCTTCTAGCATTTGAGCATAATCCATCTTATAGATATGATCTCCTGATAAAATTAAAACATATTCAGGATCATATTGATCTAAGAAACCAATATTTTGATATATAGCGTCAGCTGTACCTTCATACCATGTTGCTCCAACTTCATCTCTTTCACGGGCTGGTAAAATAGCAGCTAATGATTGACCACCATCTAACCCCCATTTTGTTCCTGCACCAACATAAGTACCTAAGACAACTGATTCATATTGTGTTAGTACCCCAACAACATCAATTCCCGAATTGGCGCAATTACTAAGTGGAAAATCAATAATACGATACTTCCCACCGAAATGCACTGCAGGCTTAGCCACTTTAGCAGTTAATTCTTTTAGACGTGTTCCACGTCCTCCAGCTAATATCATTGCGACAATCTCTTTTCCCATTTTTATCTCCTCCTATAAAAAAATGTAAGCGCTTTTGTTATACTTTAATTCTACCATACATTGGGTTAGAATTCACGACAATTATAAAACATATAACAAATAATTTATGTCGTATTTTTTCTTTTCTCTATATTTATCATACACCTATTTAATCTATATTTTAATTAATTTAGTAATTAATAATTTTATTTACATTTTTTTAACCATAAACACATATATACATATAGGGGGGTGAATAAATGACCCAACGTATTGCCTATAACCCTAAAGAAGTTGATTTATTAGCTCGTCTCATTAAATCAGAAGCCTTAAGCGAGGGTGATCTAGGAATGTTATTGGTTGGCAATGTCGTCATCAATCGTGTTGTCGCCATTTGTGATGTTTTTAGGCAAGTTACTTCAATTACTGAAGCCGTTTATCAAAAAAACGCCTTTGCTGGTGTTGGTACCCCGCTATTTAATAGTGGGGTCAATGATAAAGAAAAAGAACTTGCATTACGTACAATCACCTCATTTAGACAACAACCGGCCCAAAATGCCTTATGGTTTAAAAACCCGGGTACAAATGTAAGTTGTCCACCAACTTTTTACGGTACTTTATCTGGTCGTTATAAAAACCATTGTTTCTATAACCCCCAAAGCAACCTGAATTGTGAACTTTAAAAGGACGTGATAATATCGAATATTTTGATGATTTAAACCCTTACCTTGTAAGACAAGATGATACAACTTTACCTGCTACAAATTCTGATACTGGAAATATCCCAGAAATATATCTTGGAAATATTTTAAGATTAAATATTGGTAAATTAGGTACTTTCTATTTTACCTTTAGTAGTAGTAACCAATGGCGAGATCGTACCTTTACTGGAATTTTAGAAGATGCCGGAATGGATTATTTTATTATCAAAGATCCTGAAAGCGAGAAACGTTATCTACTTTCATTTATTTATTATGTATGGTCTGAATTTGATGAAGAATTAGACCATCAATATAATACACCACAATAAAAAAACCGTCCTTTAGGGACGATTTTCTACATATTTCCTTACTGTGCTAATAAAATGCAATGAGCCTGTAACAACTACAGTTTGATGTTTAGCTGCCATCAAAGAAAGAGCCTCCTTAAAATCTCTTCCTTGATGATTACTACGATCATCATCAAAAGAAGCCATCATGACATCAAAATCTTTTAACATCGCTAACATATGATCAATATCTTTATCATTTAAAGCACTAAATACAATACCTACATCTGTTAATTTTTGATCTTGAATCGTTTGAATCAAGGCTTGAATACCATCTTGATTATGAGCACCATCTAAAATAAATTTCCCAAACCTTTCAAATCGTCCAGGCCAGTTAAATTGATTTAAAACAGTTTGAATTTTATCAGTATCTAATTCAATTAAATCATGACACACATAGAGTGCCAAAAGAGCATTTTTTACCTGATAACTTCCTCCATGATTCAAAGTATAAGTATAATTCAAAAAAGGAATTTGGTAAGGAAAATGAGTGATTTCAGGTACCTTAACTTCATGAAAACTTGTTTCTTTTTGATGACAATGATCTTTAAAAATAGAAAGCAAATTCTGATTTTGTTCAGTAGTATAAAACATTTGATGCTCTTTAATAATTCCTGCTTTTTGTAAAGCAATTTCACTTAAAGTATTACCTAACATAAATTGATGATCATAACCAATGTTCGTAATAACACTCACACAACTATCAATCACATTTGTCTTATCATTTAAACCACCTATACCACATTCAATAATACGATAATCTAAATCTTCTTCATCAAAATATTTAAGCATGATTAAAACATCAATTTCAAACATAGACAAACGTTCTTTTTCAATCATTTCATAAAATTCATTAATTATTTCTAATAAACGTTCATCACTGATGGCTTTGCCATTAATACACATACGTTCATTATGACTTACAATATAAGGAGATGTAAAAGTTCCTACTCGATAGCCATGTTGCATTAATAAATCTCTAATAAAAGTTGTTGTACTCCCTTTACCATTTGTACCGGCTATATGAATCATATTTTTTTGATGAATATTAAAATGATATTTTTCAACTGTTTCTTTAAACATCAAAAACGTACGTTTCGTACGTTTTGATTCTATATAGGATATCGCTTGTTTTATATCATTAAACATTTTTAATACTCCAATCTATCGGTTCCATTCCATGATTCATTAAAAACTCATTTGTTTTACTAAATGGTTTTGAACCAAAAAAGCCACGATAAGCTGATAATGGTGAAGGATGGGGACTCGTTAATACAAGATGTTTTGTTTCATCTATGCATTTTTTCTTTTCAATAGCGTTTCTACCCCATAGGATAAAAACCATTGGTTTTTCTCTTTCATTTAAAGCTTTGATAACATTTAAAGTAAAAGTTTCCCAACCTAAATGACGATGAGAATTAGCTTTACCACGTTCTACTGTCAATACATTATTTAAAAGTAAGACACCTTGTTTAGCCCAAGATGTTAAATCACCATGATAAGGAATAGGTACACCTAAATCATCGTGTAACTCCTGATAAATATTTACTAGACTTGGTGGTACTTTGACTCCTTTAGTCACACTAAAAGCTAAACCATTAGCTTGATGAGGTTCATGATAAGGGTCTTGACCTAAAATAACAACTTTAACATCATCATAATGACAAAGATTTAAAGCTCTAAAAATTTCTTCTTTAGGTGGATAAACGGTTGTGGTTTGATAAGCTTGTTCTACTGCTTGATGTAACTTTTTATAATAATCTTGTTGAAATTCATGTTCAACAATTTGATTAAATGTCCTCATTAAAAATAAACTTTCTAATTAATTCAGCCACAACACCCTCATTGTTGTTAGCCTTTGTTGTATAATCACATGCTTTTTTTACATCATCAACCGCATTATTTGCTGCTACAGATAAACCTGCTACTTCTAACATAGCCATATCATTATAGTTATCACCAACCGCAATTGTATCTTTAATATCAATACCTAATTTATGAGCTAAATCAATAAGTCCTTTCCCTTTATCAACACCTAAAGCATTAAATTCCATATAGCGATTACTAGAATAACTTACTGCACAACATCCATCTGTGATATCTTTCATCTGTGGTTCTAAAGTCATTAAATACGGAACATCCACATTTTGATATAGAATCTTTGAAATAGGGGTATCCTTTAAAAAATCAATACTATCTTCTTCAGGATAAACAGCATCTAATTTTTGATGTTCAATTCTTTGTCTTTCAGACTCAGATAAACGATAAACATACAAAGTATCTTGAGTATAAACATGAATACATACATCTTGTTTTAAACCGAATTCAAAAATTTCTTTTGTTTTTTCAAAAGACAAACCATTAAATTCAATAACGCGATTATCTTTATTTTCAGTTAAAGCTCCCCCATTAAAAGATAAAGTATATTCTTCTGGTAGATCATATAATCCTAGTGCTTTTAATTCAGGTTGAATTTGCATATAACCCCTTCCTGTTGCTGGAACAAATTTAACCCCATATTCCTTTCTTGCCTTTTGAATCCATTCAATATTTGCTCGTGGACAAACATGATCATCATTTAATAAAGTTTCATCCAAATCACTTGCGATTAATTTATAACCCATTATTCTTCCTCCAAAATATATTTTTCTATTACTTCTTTAACAGCACCCTGATCATAATCATGGACTGTAACATATTGAGCTAAAGCTTTAACATCATCACTGGCACACGCTACAACACATCCTAGTCCTGCCGTTTTAATCATTTCAACGTCATTATAATTATCACCAATACCAATTGTTTGATTAATATTAAAGCCAAGGTAATCAGTTAAAAACCTCATTCCAGTACCTTTATTAACCCCTTTGGTATTAAACTCAATATAACGATTGCTAGAATAAGTAATATTAACATCTTTTTTTATCACTTCAGGCATTGTTTCAACAATGTCTTTTAATCTATCCATGTCTCTTTTAGCATATAAAATCTTTGCTATATTTTCATTCTTTAAAAAAGACATATCATATGTATCAATAACTTTAAATGGTGCTTTTTGTTCAATCTTACGTTCTACTTCTCGTTTGTCAGCATGGAAAATATAACAACAATCAATGGTAAAAACTAAAACACACACATCTAATTCTTTACCATAATCAAAGATTTTTGAACAATTTTCATAATCTAATCCTTTAAAATATAAAATCTTTTGATTCTTATTTTCAACAACCAATCCCCCATTAAAACAAATAGCATATTCATTTTCTTGATCATATGTTCCTATTTCTTTTAAAATCTCAGGAATCATATTATAAGCACGTCCAGTACAAGGAACAAATTTCAACCCTTTTTCTTGTGCTTTTTTTATTGCTTCAACATTAAAATCAGGAACATGATGATTAACAAGTAAAGTTTCATCTAAGTCTGAATACATGATTTTATACATCAAACCACCCCTTATTTGGTATAGTATCATAAAGTGATGATACTATCGTTTATTTTTCTTAATTTGTAAAATAAAAAATAAGCATTGAGCTTATTTTTTGTCAATATCAGGTAAGATAGCTACTTGTTCTCCGTCTTTAGTAAAGATGTAATTTTCTCTAGCATAACGTGTCACATACCCATCATCATTAAGTAAATCGACTTCATTTTCTAAATCTTTTTTTTCTTTTTCAATTGCAGCTTTTCTTTTTTCTAATTGGGCAATTTCTTCTTTTTTGGAAAAAGTTTGCATTGAGGTATTAAGCAAAACATAAAGCATGCCAAAACTTAAAAATATACAAATAAATCCTAAGAATGGTTTTCTTCTTTTCTTTTCCATTTCATCACCCTCTTTGTATTTTTCATTATAGCATTAAAACGCTTAAATACAAAGTGTATCGGCAATAAAATATATTTAACAAACTTTACCATTTTATCAATCACACCTATCAAATACTGATTAAAATAAAGCTCATAAATAAGATAGCCAAAAACTAAAACACCGATAAAATACAGTTTAATAACACCTTCATTAATCATAACTAATCCATAGTAATAACAAAAGGCAAAACTACTACCGAGTATCATTTGAAATACCCATCTTATCACACGTAATTTAATTTTAATAAGAGCACGATTAATAAAATGATAAATAAAAGAAGCAACGAAAGCATATCCAAAAGAATAACCCAATCCTTGGATTTGACTAATCAAATCCATTATTTTAATAACTTATCAAACATACTTTCTTTATTCTTTGTTTCCTTTTTTTGAGCTAAATAATTAAGTGAATCAATTTGTCCTTTAATACTCACTTCACACTTTTCCTGATCTAAACGAATCAACGATAAATTAGATCCTTTAATATTTAAATATCCTAATGTTGTTTCAATTAAAAACTCCAACGAATCAAAACTTTCAATATTCTTAACACCCGTCAATTCTAAAGTCTTTCGATCTTTTAAATAAATATGATGAAAAGGTGTTTGTTCAAAATGTATACTATTTTCCATAACTTTACCTCCTATCCTACTATATGTAAAAAATAAGAAAGTAGACATTATCATGAAAAAGTCGCTCATATTGTCAATCAATCAAAAGATATTTCTCCTTATGAACTGCTTATATAAAAAGATGGTATCTACACCATCTTTTTATGTCTTAGCATCATGATTTTAATTATTCGATCTCGATTATATCTTTGCATCATAACAAATATTAAATCAAACAAAGCTGCCATAATAGAAGTGATGATAAAAACAGGATAAGACCCAAACCAATAACCCGCTATAATGGGCACAAAACTAAAAATAACAATCACTTCATGGACCAATTCCGCTTGAGTCATACTTTGTGCTATTTCATCTAAAGAATGCTTTTTCATATCAAATTGATCAACATCATAAGTAGGCATTCTATCTTTCCATTTCTTTACTTTGAGCTTTCGATATACTCTTTTTTCAAATTGACGTATTTGAAACCAATGTTTATGATAATCAACTCTATTTTCCATAGTCACACTAAAAATAAGTCCTACTATAAGTCTCATGATAAAATGATAAAAACAAGTACCAAAAGTAATCGCTAATGTTAGAAATATCTTATTTAGTGTAGTTTGGTATAAATAAATAAAACTTAGGGTAGCTAATAATAAAATTGAAGTAATGAATTTAAGTAATTTCGCCATGATATCCTCTTATTAATTTTGATAATATTTATATTTTATATAAGACAACAAACGAGAAACTAATCAGTTTCTCGTTCAATTCTTTCCTCTTTTATAATATCATAAAGCATCGTACTTTCATCTTTTAAAACATGTTCTTTCAGTAATTTGACTTGTACTGTTAAACGTGTACGACCAAATTCAATTTCAATTTGATCTCCCACCTTCAATTTAGTTGATGGTTTAGCAATCTTACCATTCACTTTAACACGTTCACTTTGAGATATTTCTTTAGATAAAGTACGTCTTTTAATAATTCTAGAGACTTTTAAAAATTTATCTAATCTCATCTTATTCACTCATAACAGCAGTAATTGCTGGCACAACTTGTTTTTTACGAGAAATGACACCTTTTAATGTTCCTTGACTATCTTTAAGAGTCACATTAAATGCTTTTTCTACTAATTCTGGATGAGGTCCTCCAACAAAGATTTCACTATTACTATTAATAATATCTGTTAATAATAATAACGCAAATTCTAAGTTATTATCCTTAGCAAACTGATTCATATAAGCTAACATATCAGCCTTATAAGGCATAAATCCTTCAATATCCATTGAGTTCACTTGTCCTACTCCTACAGTAGCATCTTCAAAACTGAATTTCTTGAAATCAGAGTTAAAGATTTCTTCAACACTCTTACCTACTAAAGAAGTTCCTGCTTTAAACATATCCATAGCAAATGTTTCAATATCAACACCAGCAATTTTAGCAAGTTTCTTAGCAGTTTTTGTATCAACTGGAGTACATGTAGGTGATTTGAATAATAATGTATCAGAGATAATAGCTCCAAGTAAAATACCAGCTATTTCTTTTGGCATTTCTACATCATTTTCTTCAAAACATTTATTAACAATTGTTGCTGTTGAACCTAAAGGTTCTCCTCTAAAGAATAAAGGACCTACAGTTTGAATATCAGCAACACGATGATGATCGACGATTTCTAGAATATCTGCTTCTTCAATACCTGGAATAGATTGTCCTCTTTCGTTATGATCAACTAAAACAACTTTTTTTCTTAATCCTTTTAATAAAGCAAAACGAGAAATACTTCCTACACAACGATTATTTAAGTCAACAACAGGATAAGCACGATATCTTGTTTCTGACATGACTTCTTTTACATAATCTAATGTATCATCTGTAGAGAATAATTTAATGTCTCCTTTTTGCATAACATATTCAACTGGAATAGATTGAATAATTTGTTGCGATGTATGATAAGTATTAAAAGCAGTTGAAATAACTGAAATTTTATTTTCTTTTAAGACTTCTAACATTTTCTTTTCTACAGTTAATGATCCTGTAAGGATGATTAATGAAGGATGAGCATCAATAATACTTTCAATTGCTTCATCACGATCTCCACCTACAATAACAACATCTTCTTGTTGAATACGTTTTTTAGCTTCTTCACCACGCATTGCAGCAATGTGAATATTACCATTAATTGTTTTTAAATCTTCATTTAAGTAGATTACATTAGCTTCTAATGTATCAATTACATTTTCAATAGGTGTCTTAGCATCTTTTAAAACACTTGAATCCCAACGATCCATATATCCTTCAATAATATTACTTGTTGAAAGTAAACCTAATAATTGACCATGATCATCTAAGATTGGTGCTGATTTTAAATTTTGTTGTTTTAATAAATACCAAGCAGTCTTTAATGTTAATTCTTTTGAAAAAACAGTGACTTTATCATAGTTTAAATCTTCTACTTTTTGTTTTACTGTTTTTAATAAAGCAGGTGTTTCAATACCAAAATACTTTAATACATATTCTGTTTCACGATTGACATCACCTAATCTAACAGGTACAGCTTGATAACGATTTAATGCATTTAATAAATAACTATAACCAATTGCTGAACAGATACTATCTGTATCAGGGTTACGATGTCCACTTACATAAACTAATTCGCTCATTTTTTACTCCTTATTTATCCATTTTCTTTAAATAACGATATACTGTTGGTTCAGAAACAGCTAATTTTTCAGCAACTAACACAATTGCTCCCTTAACTTTAAATGTTCCTTTTTCTTGTAAATATTTAACAACTTTAATCTTTTCATCAACATTTAAACGTTCTGCTAAGAAATAACTTGGGAATCCCATCTTTTCTAAGCATTCTTTAATATACATATCAATCATTTCATCTAAAGGAGAAGATAAGATTTCTACTGGATTATCCATTTTAAATTCAATATCTTTTTCTTCTTTTACTCCTAAGATTTTCTTAATTGTTGATGTTAAATACTCTAAGTCAGAAATATTAACATTAATACATAACATTCCTACTGGCATTTCTTTATTGCCTTCTTTAATAAAGTAAGTCGCTGCTCTCATTAACTTTCCATCAGCCCCTACTGTTTTATAGTTCATTACATATTCATGATTTAAATATTGTTTTTCTTCTAAATAATGCAAAGACAAGTTTGAAAGTTTTGCGCCAACTTCTCTACCTGATATATGATTATTCGCAATAGCAACAATTTCTTGTTCCTTGCTTGTTAAATCATGTAAAGCAATTTCGCAGTTATCTCCTAATGCTTTACCTAAAAAATCTACAAGTTTAGCATAAGGTTCCAAATATTTATACATAGGCTCCTCCTTTTTTTATCATAATAATAAATGATTCTATGTTATTTTATCATAATAAAAAATTATATCAATGATTATTACTGATAAATAAAAGCCCTTATTGGGCTTTTAAATAATCATATAAATTAATACCATGTTTCATTGCATATAATACATGATCAGGATCTTTAATGTTTTTTACCTTTTCTTCTAAGATTGTTGCAATATAACGTTCATCATCATCTAAAATCATGGGCCAATAAAAATAGAACTCACTACCATCATGAAAGATAAACTTAAAATCGGGAACATAGATTTCATACGCTAATGGACTTCCCATCTTCATATATCTTTTAGAAACAATGATAGAAACTTCTTTGATATTCTCATAAGCACAGTGATGAACATATTTATCTTCATGATGTAATAAAACAGCAATGTGATAACAAAGATGTTGATAAAAACCTTTTCTTTGATAATAAGTAATCCCGTCTTGTAAGAATTCTACTGATTGATCTAGTCCTTCATCAAGCATCATTGATGAAGTTTGCTTAAAGTTGAAACCAAAAATAAGCATTAAAAATACTAATACAACAAGAACTAATACTATCCAAAAATATTTTTTATCAATAGGAAACCATTGAAGAGTCATATAACTAACAATGATAATTCCTGGCAAAGTATAAAGTAATTCTCTTAAAGCTAATGAAGACGTAAGTTTTCTTCCTAAAGATACTGTAGGTGTTGTTTTTTGATAACCTAGATAGGTTTTCTTTTGTTCATGAATGTTTTCTAGTGCTGGTAAAACTGGTAAATTTTTATCTTTATACTTTTTAACCTGCTTTTCTATTTCTTTTAATCCTTCAATTTGTTTATTTAAGTGAATTTCATTAATTCTTAGACATTCATCAAATGAAACAGTCCCCGCAATAATTCCTTTTACGTCATCAATAGAAATATTTAAGTTTCTTAAAAACTTAACTAACTGTAAAGTTTGTACATCCTGTTCACTATAATTACGATAACCATTTTCATCTCTTGTAGGATGAACAAAACCTTCTTTTTCATAATAAAAAATAGTGTGTTTACTGAGGCCTAATACTTGTTCTAATTCTTTTGTTTTCATTTTAACTTCCCCCTTCAACACCGTTATAGACTATAGAGTCACTTTATAGTCAACTCTTTTCTTTATTATAACAAAAAAAAGGAACGAAATCGTTCCTAGTTATTGTAATCATCTTCGATTGTACTATCGTCATCATCTTCAACTTCTTCAGATTCTTCTTCATCATTATAAATATCATTCATATCAATATGAACTTCATTGAATTTATGACGAGATCTTAAATCCCAGTTATTTTCACCAGTTGTAATGAAACGACCATCTAAAGTAATATTTGTATAAAATAAAGATTCTTTTTCTTCTGCTTCTTCTTCACTAAAACCTTTAACTTCACTTACTTCTTGCCATAATTTATAGAAATTCATTGCTTTTTTCTTTTTAGACATTAATTCAAAAGCAACATCAACCATAGACATATTTTTTTCCATTTTCTTTCTCCTTACATTTTTTCAGGTGCACTGACACCAATAAGTTCAAGTGCATTTTTCATAGTTATTTTTGTAGCTTGTACTAAAGATAAACGTTGTGATGATAATTCCATGTTTTCTTGATCAATAACATAACAATCATTATAGAAACTATGGAATAATTGTGCAAGTTTTTGAATGTAGTTAGCAATCTTATGAGGACTACGAGATTTAGCACTATCAATAATTTGATCTCTAAATTCATTAATATGCTTAACAAGTTCAATTTCTTTATCATTAACTAATAATTCATAATGATCTGTCACTTGAACGTTATTTTCTTTTGCTTGTCTTAAAATTGAACACATTCTTGCATGAGCATATTGTGCATAATAAACTGGGTTTTCATTTGATTTAGACTTAGCTAAAGCAATATCAAAATCATATGGTGTATTGGCTGCTTTTGCGACAAAGAAATAACGAGTAGCATCTACTCCAATGTCTTCAATTAAGTCTTTAATTGTAACAGCGTTACCTGTACGTTTAGACATCTTTACAACTTCACCATTTTCAACCATTCTTACCATTTGAATAATATCAATTGTTAGTTGATCACTATTATATCCTAAAGCTTGAATCGCTGCTTTCATACGATTAATGTATCCATGATGATCAGCTCCTAATAAATCAACCAAATATTCATATCCTCTATCTAATTTATTTAAATGATAAGCAATATCAGGTGTTAAATACGTATAACTTCCATCACTTTTAATTAATACACGGTCTTTATCATCACCAAATTCAGTTGATTTAAACCATAAAGCCCCTTCACTTTCGTATGTATAACCAGCTGCTTTTAATTTTTCAATAGTTGGGACAACTTTATTTTCAGTATATAAAGTTGTTTCAGAAAACCAAACATCAAAAGATACTCTAAATTCATTTAAAATATCTTTAATCTTTTGTAATTCAAATTCAGTTCCTTCTTTTCTAAAGAAAGCAATTGTTTCTTCTTCACTTGTATGAAGATATTGATCACCATATTTTTCTTTAATCTTTAAAGCAATATCTTTAATATCTTGACCATGATAACCATCACTTGGCATATTAGACTCTAAGCCAAAAGCTTCACGATAACGTGCATTTAATGATAAAGCAAGATTATAAATTTGATTACCAGCATCATTAATATAATATTCTCTTGTTACATCATATCCTGCTGCATCCATAATACGACAAATACTATCTCCTACGGCTGCTCCTTTAGCGTGACCTAAATGTAAATCACCAGTTGGATTGGCTGAAACAAATTCCACATTATATTTTGTTCCTTGTCCATAATTCGTTTTTCCATAATCATCTTTTTGATCTAATACTTCTTTAATAATGGCTGTCATGACATCTTTTTTCATGAACATATTAATAAATCCAGGACCTGCAATTTCAATTGATTCAATGTTTGCACTTTCTTTATCCACTGCTTCAATAATAGCTGAAGCAATTTCTCTTGGATTTTTTCTTAATAACTTTGTCAGTTGCATTGCTATATTTGTTGAATAATCACCATGAGCTTTATCTTTTGGAATTTCAATTACAATTTTTGATAAATCATAATCTTCAACAAAACCACATTTAATAATTGCTTGTTTAAATGCTTCTTTTAATGCATTTTCTATCTTATTTGTTGCCATTGTGTCCCTCCTATCTTTAGTTTGCTATAATCGTTATTACGTTACCATTAACCCTTGATAAAGTCAATCTTTTTTAACTTAAACTAATGGCGCAAAAACTCTCAATATCACTTCAAATAATCCTCTAAATCTCCCCGTTTCCACTTCTTTTAAAGTAATTTCATGACTTTTTGAAATAGAATCTAGAAAATCTTGTTTCATTTTCATAATTACAGGATTTTTATATAAATATAAACCACATTCAAAATGCAAATATAAACTACGATAATCTAAGTTAATTGTTCCTACTGTAGCCACCTTATCATCACATACAAAGTTTTTAGCGTGATTAAATCCTGGTGAATATTCATAAATTCTTATACCATTTTTTACTAATGTTGGATAATAAGATCTTGTCATCTTAAAGACAATCTTTTTATCTGGTATTCCTGGGGTACAAATACGGACATCGACTCCTCTTTTTACCGCATTGATTAAAGCCATTTGTAACGCATTCGTTAAGATCAAATAAGGACTATCAATATAAAGATAATCATGAGCCTGATTAATCATATTCAAATAAACCATTTCTCCTACCGGTTCTTCATCTAATGGTGAATCACCATAAGGAATAATATAGCCATCTTGATGATATTGAAGCGGATTGTCTACTCTATATACCGTATAGTCTTCTTGGCCATGATTAGCCACATTCCATGTTTCTAAAAACATCTTACATAATGGCCAAACTGCACTTCCTTTAATCATGATCCCACTATCTTTCCAATGACCATATTTATCTCTTACATTAATATATTCATCAGCCAGATTATAACCACCACAAAAAGCTACTTTCCCATCAATAACTGTAATTTTACGATGATCTCGATTATTCATTACTAAAGAAACAAGCGGTACAAAAGGATTAAAGGCAACACTTTTAATACCATATTGTCTTAATTTTTGATAATAATGACGATCTAACATCGTAATACAACCCACATCATCATACATAAATCTTACTTCTACGCCTTCTTTTACTTTTTCTTTTAAGATTTCTAAAATACCATCAAACATCTTTCCTTCATCAACGATAAAGTATTCCATAAAGATAAAACGTTTTGCTTTTTTTAATTCTTCTAACATTTGGGGATAAGCTTGGTCACCTAAAGAAAAATAAGTCACTTCATTATTTTGATACATTGGAAAAGTTTGGCTTGCAAGATATCGCATTTGACCTTTAACATCTTGATCTTCAATGACACCTATACACTCTTTGTCTACAAATTGTTTACTATAAGATAACTGTTTTTCAAACGCTAATCGCATTTTCTTCGCTGGTTTTTTATTACCAAATAATAAATATAAAGAACCGCCAAATACGGGAAAAGATAAAATCAAGATAATCCAGACAATCTTATAGCCATTTTCATCATCTTTATTCACAATATAAAGTACCGCAATAAAACTAAGCAAAGTCATCAAATACGTCAATATTCTCGATATTCTACGCATTGATACAAGTAGTAAAATAATCCAACAGACTTGTAATAATATTAAAAAGGCAGAAACAATAAGTCTATTAGTTAATAATTTCTTTGACTGTTTCATTTTCATACTCTGTTTCATCATGATACTCCTTATAAGTCAATAAAACATAAGCTTCATTAATTACATGTTGATGATCATAGTTTGTATACTTCATCTTAATACCATTTTTTGTATCAATCATATGTAATAAAGATGTCAGTTCAATCATGCCATAATCTGTAGCGTAATGATTCATCACTTTTTTATTTTTAACTAACTTTAATTTTGACATACCATGTTTTAAAATAACATGTTCTTCATGTAATTCAATTTGTATAATTTGATCTTGATCTTGAAACGAAATAACTGTCAGTTGCGGTGTTTGTTCTATTTCACCTATTCCTTGACATTTCATTGTTTCTTGATGATCTTCATACTTAAAAATACTTTTGTATTGTACTGTTATTTGTTTTTTCATTATATCACCGTGCATATTATAGCATAAATTGGTAAGAATGAAATTGGTGATCATAATGAGGAAAATAGGAAAATTTGTTATTTATTGTTGTATTGGCATAGTAGCGACATTAGGTATTCTTTATAGTGTTGCCTATTTAAAAGGGGAACCTGATTTAAATAAGAATCGTTATATAAAGTTATATGATCAAAATAATAAACTTTATTATCAAAATATTAATGATTATAGTGGGCAATACGTATCATTAGATCAAGTCAGCCCCTATTTTAAAAAAAGTATTGTCGCTATTGAAGATCAAAGATTTTATCAACATCATGGTTTTGATATCAAAGGGATCTCCAGAGCCATCAAAACAAACATTATGAATCAAAAAAAGAGTCAAGGAGCCAGTACCATTTCTCAGCAGTATGCTCGTTTACTCTATTTAACAAATGAAAAGACATGGACAAGAAAGATCAAGGAAGCTTTTTTAACTATGCAGTTAGAAACTCATCTTTCTAAAGATGAAATATTAGAGGGTTATATTAATAATGTCTATTTTGGTCATGGTATCTATGGTATTGAAAATGCTGCCCATTATTTTTATAACAAAAAAGCAAAAGATTTAAACCTTAATGAAGCAACCATCCTTGCTGGCGTTATTAATGGTCCAGGTTACTATTCACCCTTATTACATCCAAATAGCGCTAAACAAAGACAAAAATTAGTACTCAATGCCATGGTTAAACAAAAAATGATTTCTAAAAAGAAAAGTCATCAAGTTGCTGGAAGTAAACTTACTCTTGCTTCAAGTCACCAGATTCAAGAAAATATGTCTACTTATTATTATAAAGATGCTGTCATTCAAGAGCTTAAAAGTCTTGGCTTCTATCATCAAAAGTATTTAAATAAAGGACTCAATATCTATACCGCTCTTAATCCTGATTATCAAAAAGCCCTTAATCAAAGTATTAAAGATCAAAACATTACTTCCAACATTCAAACAGCTTTTATTATTACCCAACCTAAAACCAGTCAAATCCAAGCATTAGTTGGTGGTAAAGATTACAATCTTTCCCAATATAATCGCGTATTAAAATGTAAAAGACAAATTGGCAGTACCATGAAACCCTTTCTTTACTATCTTGCTTTAGAAAATGGGTTTAATCCCACAACCAAATTTATGTGTGAACCGACAACATTTAAATTAAAAGATGGTACAACCTATGCACCTGCTAACTTTAATAATAAATATGCCTATAAAGAAATTACTCTTGCCCAAGCCATTGCTGTAAGCGACAATATTTATGCCTTAAAGACTCATTTATTTTTAGGAACCAATACTTTATATCAATTCCTCAAAGATTTTCATTTTCCTGTTAAAAACAACGCTTCTTTAGCTCTAGGAACATTATCAACGAATATCTATGATTTATCTAACGCTTATAATACCATTGCTCATAGTGGTCAATATAAACCTATCTATACAATTAAATGTATTAAAGACCATCAAGGACATATACTCTATCAAAATAAAGAAAAACCTATTCAAAAACTAGACCAAACAACCTGTTTATTACTCTCTCATCTTTTAACTGGCACTTTTAATAATCAGTTTTCTACTTATTTAAATGCCACTATGGGTCAATATCATCTTGACTTTCCCGTTGCCTGTAAAACCGGAAGCACTGATTATGATAACTTAATTGTAGGTTATACTCCTGATATCTTAATTACAGGATGGTCTGGCTATGACGATAACCAAAAAATCATTAACGATCAAGAAAAACAACTTGTTAAAAATATCTTTATTGATATGATGAAACATAGCGCAACCAAAAAGAAGCCAACCTGGTATAAAGCCAATTCACATATTATCAAAATTGCTATTAACCCTCTTACTGGGGAAAATGATGAAAATGGGATTGTTTATTGGTTTAAAAAAGAATAACGCTTAGAAATCATTCTAAGCGTTATTTATTATTTAATTCTTAAAGCTCTTGTGGCATTCAATACAGCCAGTACCATGACACCTACATCAGCAAATATCGCAATCCACATATTAGCAATACCTAAAGCCCCTAACACTAAACATACTGCTTTGACAGTTAATGCAAAAACAATATTTTGTTTTACAATCTTTAATGTTTTTCTAGATATTTTCATTGCTTGAGAGATTTTAGCTGGATCATCATCCATTAATACAATATCCGCTGCTTCAATTGCCGCATCACTACCAAGGGCTCCCATGGCAATTCCAATGTCTGCTCTTGATAAAACGGGTGCATCATTAATACCATCTCCAACAAAAGCTAATTTATCTTTTTCACCTTTTTGTTGAAGTAATCGTTCTACTTGTTCTACCTTATCTCCAGGTAATAATTCACTATGATATTCATCCAAACCAACTTGATTAGCTACACGTTGAGCTGCATTTTCACTATCACCTGTCAACATGACAGTCTTTATACCTTGATGTTTTAATCCTGTAATAGCTTCTTTTGTTGTTTCTTTGATGACATCAGAAATAACAATACATCCGGCATATTTTTGATTTACAGCAATATAAACCACAGTTCCTTCATCATGAACTTGATCAACTACTATATTCTCACGTTTCATCAGTTTCATGTTACCGCCAAAGACAACATGCCCATCAACTGTAGCTTGTACTCCATGACCAGCAATTTCTTGAATATCTTTTACTAAATCATTATCAATCTTTTGTCCATATGCTTTCTTTAAACTTAAACTAATTGGATGATTAGAACCACTTTCTACATAGGCTCCATAATATAATAAACTATTTTGATCATATCCTGCACTTGGATAAATTCCAGTTACTTCAAATACACCTTTAGTAAGTGTTCCTGTTTTATCAAAAACAATACATTTTGTACTTGCGAGTGCTTCTAGATAATTTGACCCTTTAACAAGAATACCATTTGTTGAAGCACAACCTATTCCCCCAAAGAAACTTAATGGAATAGAAATAACAAGGGCGCAAGGACAACTAATAACCAAGAATGTTAAAGCACGAATAATCCAATCTTGAACTCTTGGTGGTTGACCCATTACCAGTAATACAAGAGGTGGAATGATAGCTAAAGCCAAAGCACTATAACATACAGCTGGGGTATAGTATTTAGCAAATTTAGTAATAAAGTTTTCTGATCTTGATTTTTTCATGCTTGAGTTTTCAACTAAATCAAGAATTTTAGATACTGTTGATTCACCAAACTCTTTAGTTGTTTTAATAGTAAGTACACCGGTCATATTAACACAACCACTTACCACTTCATCACCTACTTTAACATCACGTGGTACACTTTCACCTGTTAAAGCACTGGTATTTAAAGAAGCATGTCCTTCTTTTACAATTCCATCAATAGGTACTTTTTCACCGGTATGAACAATGATTTCACTTCCAATTTGAACATCATCAGGATCTACTTTTTCTAATTGACCATCAACCATCATATTAGCGTAGTCTGGTCTAATATCCATTAATGCTGCAATATTCTTTCTACTTTTACCTACGGCTACACTTTGGAATAATTCTCCAATTTGATAGAAAAGCATAACCGCAACGCCTTCTTTGAAATCACCTAAGCCTATCGCTCCGACTGTTGCAACAGCCATTAAAAAGTTTTCATCAAAGACTTGCTTATTTAAAATTCCCTTGAAGGCTTTCTTTAAAATATCATACCCAATAACAAAATAAGCCACTAAATACAATGCTATTTCTACATATTGATTTAATTTTGTTGTATAGCAAAGTATTGTCACTACAATTAATATTACAATTGAAATAATAATTCTTTGTAATATCTTTTTTTGTTTTTTATTCATTAAAAATCACCCTTTATAAATAAATTTCACAATCATCTTCAACTACTTTACAGTTTTTAAGAACCTCTTTCATCACTTCTTTTTCATCGACACCATCTTCAAATTCAACTTTTAATTTTAAAGTCATAAAACTTAAAGTAGCATCTTTAACACCTTTCGTATTTTTTGTTGCTTCTTCCATTTTTGCTGCACAGTTTGCACAATCTACTTCTACTTTATATGTTTTTTTCATTTTTATTTTCTCCTTATTCTTCAACATGTTCCATTCCCATGGAAATAATATTACGGACATGATCATCATCCAATGAATAGAAAATAATCTTTCCATCTCTTCTAAACTTCACTAATTTGGAATCTTTTAAGATTCTAAGTTGATGACTAACTGCTGATTGAGAAAGTCCTAGAATTTGTGCGATATCCCCAACACAAAGTTCACTTTCAAATAAAGCATAAAGAATCTTAATACGTGTAGAATCTCCAAATACTTTAAATAACTCAGCTAAATCGTATAGATATTCGTCATCAGGTTGTTTTTCTAACACACGATTAACAAGTTCTTCATGTGCTACAAGAAAATCATTTTGACTATCTGCCATTCAATCACCCTTTCTCATATGAACATATCTTCATATATAAATATATACATATATGTATTCATTGTCAATAGGATTGGTTATAATTCTTGACTTTATAAGTTAGTTTGTGCTAACTTATATATGAAGTTAGACATTGCTAACCAAAGGAGGAATAAAATGAAAGTCGTATTTGCATCAAGAACTGGAAACGTTGAGTCTATTGTTGATCGTTTAGGCGTAGACGCTTTACAAATTCAAGATGGTAGTGAAACAGTCAATGAAGATTATATTATCTTTACTTATACTGATGGATATGGAGATGTCCCTATGGAAGTAGAAGATTTCTTAAAAGGAAATAGTGAACACTTAAAAGGTGTTGTTGTTTCTGGAGATACTGGATATGGGGAAGCATATTGTCAAGCAGGTGATAAGATTGCTGATGAATATCATGTTGAATGTTTATATAAAGTAGAAAATGATGGAACAGATGACGATATTGAAGAAATTAAAAAATTAATTCAATAATGTTAGCTCATCAAAAAGAGTTTGAAACTTTATTAGTCAAACACTGTGCTTGTGTCTTACAAAACTTAAAAGTAGCGAATATGTTTCATATTCCCTGCTTTAAGTTTTCTAATCTCAAAGAATTAGTTGATTTATATAATAAGAAACTTCATCGTTTTCATCTATCTATTCGTTTATTTTATACCGGTAAAAAAAGAGTAACGATTTATCTATATCAAGAAGACTATTTATCTTCTTTATTAAATCACACACAAATTCATTCTTTTTTATGCCAGTATGATTATCCTTTAGATCATCTTGATCATACCTTAGACCACTTAGAGTACCGTTTAAACCAATATGAGGAGTACCCTCATGAAATTGGTCTCTTTCTAGGTTATCCATTATGTGATGTTTTAGGGTTTATTCACCATCAAAAATGTCAATACTGTGGATATTGGAAAGTATATAAGAATGTTCAAGATAGTTATCATCTATTTTGTCAGTTTGATCAGTGTATTAAACAAATAAATGATGAATATAGTCAAGGTAAAACGATTGAACAACTTATTATTTGTTAAAAAGAAAAGGAGAAAACAATGAGTAAAATTAAAACTATTTATGCTCGTGAAATTTTAGATTCACGTGGTAATCCAACTGTTGAAGTTGAAGTCACATTAGAAAATGGTGCTTTTGGACGTGCAAGTGTTCCTAGTGGTGCTTCAACAGGAATTCATGAAGCCGTAGAATTAAGAGATAACGATAAAAATCGTTATTTAGGTTTAGGTGTTTTAAATGCTGTTAAAAATGTCAACGATGTCATTGCACCTGCATTAGTAGGATATGATGTTTTTGATCAACGTGCTATTGATCAAGCCATGATTGAATTAGATGGAACTGAAAATAAAGGAAAATTAGGAGCTAACGCTATTTTAGGTGTTTCTTTAGCTGTTGCTAAATGTGCCGCTAACAGTTTAAATATTCCATTATATAAATATATTGGTGGAACAAACAGTCATGTTCTTCCTACACCAATGATGAATATTATTAATGGTGGTGCTCATGCTGATAATAACGTTGATTTCCAAGAATTCATGATTATGCCAGTTAATGCTCCATCGTTTAAAGAAGCTATTCGTATGGGAGCAGAAGTTTTCCATTCATTAAAAGCCGTATTAAAAGCAAAAGGATTAAATACTGCTGTTGGTGATGAAGGTGGGTTTGCTCCAAATTTAGCTTCTAACGAAGACGCTATTAAAACAATTTTAGAAGCGATTGAAAAAGCAGGATATAAACCTGGTGAAGATGTTAAATTAGCTATGGATGTTGCTTCTTCTGAATTCTATAAAGATGGTGTTTATACTTTACCTGGTGAAAACAATAAATCATTTACTTCTAAAGAATTAGTTGATTTCTATGTAGAGTTATGTGACAAATATCCAATTATTTCTATTGAAGATGGTCTTGATCAAGATGATTGGGAAGGTTGGGATTATTTAACTGAAAAATTAGGTAAAAAAGTACAATTAGTTGGTGATGATTTCTTTGTTACAAATACAAAACGTCTACAAAAAGGAATTGAACGTGGTGTCGCTAATTCTATCTTAATTAAAGTTAATCAAATTGGTACATTAACAGAAACATTAGAAGCCATTCAAATGGCTCAAAAAGCAAACTATACTGCTGTCATCTCACATCGTTCTGGTGAAACAGAAGATACAACGATTGCTGATATTGCCGTTGCTACAAATGCTGGACAAATTAAAACAGGTTCTGCTTCTAGAACAGACCGTATTGCTAAATACAATCAATTAATTAGAATTGAAGATGAATTAGGTAAACAAAGCGTTTATAGTAGTTTAGATGGTTTTTACCAATTAAAAAAATAAAGATAATGAAATAACATATGTAAAGGGGTTACTGTTAACAGTAACCCCTCTTTTAATTAAAAAATCTTTCTAAAAACAGTCCTTACAAAAGGTCATACAAAAAATAATTGTAAACATAGTGCCATAGGAAAGCATTCAACCATCAGTTTTAGCCATATAAAAAAACAATCTGCCCCTATACCATGATGTATCATATCGCAAATAAAGTTATCACAGGGACAATTTGGCATACAGTTAAACATTGTATTAATAAGGTCATAAAAATAGGTGATATTGTTTTGAAATCTGTCATCTTTCTTGCAGTCTTTATTGATCTATTCGTCATAACAAAAAAGATTAATAAAAAAACAACGATATATTCTAGCCACATCTCTTTTATTGCCATATAAAAGACTTGGCTATTTAGCGTTCCTAATTGAATCGAAAGCGTATAAATTGTCATACAAAACACCATTAAAAAAACCATAAAAATAGTAAAAATGAAACTTTGAAATTTTGTTTTTGGCATCATCTGTCTCCTCCTTGTTCTTAAAAAAAACGACATCAAATATCAATAAATAGCCACCAGACAATAGCTATACGATATTTAATGTCGTTATTTTATTTCATATTCAATTTTACGTGTCTTATCATATCATAAACTTAAAATTGACGTAAGCAGATTTTTTTAATCATTTACATTCTTTAAGGCTTCATCCATAGGGACCTTCTTAATTCTTCTCATTTGAGTAATTGATACCACAAAGTATGTTATCATTGTCATCACAAACATCTTAATATAAATAGTAGAAGGCATATAGAATGTTAACCAGCCTGAAAAATCAGCTAACATAGCTCGATAGATTGCATCTATCACTACTCTTGACAAATATAATGAAGCAAGGGTAGAAATGACAACAACCCATGTTGTCGCTGTTAAATAAAGACGATTAATCTCTTTATTTTCATAACCTAGAATTTTAACCATTGAAATTGCATTTTTATTCTTTTCAACAATAATCTTAGATAACAAGTAGATTAATAAAGCAAATAAGATAATAGCAAAAGCATCAACTAAATAGAACATTTGTCCCATAGATACATCTAATTGCCTTGATAATTTTGTTAAATCATCTTTTGTAATGGTTGTAGCGATACAGCGATCATCAATATCTTTAATCTTATGATTTGAAAAATAACCATTTGGAGCGTAAACATCAAAAGTATCTTGATATTGTTTTTCATTCATCCAGATTGATAATGCTGCTGGATAATGGTAAACACCGGCAACCTTAAATTTATACTTTTTACTTCCATATTTTTGTTTTAAAGTAATCGTATCACCTGTCTTTAATTGATATTTATCACTGTAACCATCACTAATCATAACTCCATTATTTTTCCATTTAATATCAACATAATCACTATTCTTTTTAACACCATAAACACTTATCTCATCATTACTTTGACTATGCATTGCCTTTAATGTTGTTGCATAATAACCTTCTGCTCCTTGAGTATCAGTTGGCATTGGTGCTTTTAAAACATATTGATAACGACTAATCATATTATCTTCTACTTCACTTTGATAGTGATTAAGTAATGGTGTCATCATCATACCAAACATAAGTAACACATTAGCAAAGAATATACCAACAAATAAAGTTAAATAACTTGGTATATTTTGGAAAATAATACGTAATCTAAAGCGATGGAAAAAACGTAATCTTTTAAGTGGTAATGTCTTTGTGGTTTGTTTTCTTTTAAAATCGTGTCTTAAGAATTTTAATGGACTAAGTTGAAGTTTATAACTGATCATGATGACATTAATCACTAACATCAAAATAAAAGGAATAATCGTTGTAAGGATAAATGCCTCACTATTAAATAAAGTTTTAAAGGTAGGTAAACTGTAACTTCCATAGTACATACCAGCACAAACATCTTTTAACAACGTATAACCTAAAATATTTCCAACAATACAAGCAATCACGGTTACAATAAGTGGCAAACAAATATAAAATTTCAACAATTCTTTACGACTATAACCTGAAGCTCTTAGTGTTCCAATTACTGATGCTTCACTAACAATAGTATTGTTTGTTGTTACTGCAAAGACAAAAGCCATAATGACAATTAAAATGTATAGTAAAACAACAATCATCGCTTTATCACTACCCATATCATCACCAGTAAATTTGATGGCTTGATTTAAATAATGTGGTGTATATTCTTTAATCACTGTTTTACTATTTAATACTTTTAAAAAGTCATCTGATAAGTTTTTTTCTTTCGTTTCATTTTTAGGCTGCTTTTGATAACGCCAAGCATAACTATAATGTAAATGACTTTGACCAAAATCATCAAAAGCCTTGTTTGAGGTAATAGCTACCCCAAACTTGACAGCGTCAAACATCATATCTCCATTATTAGAAAATAAAGCACTATAATCAGATAAAGCAACTAATCCAGTAATCTTAAATTTTTTATTTTTTAATGTAAGATTATCACCTATTTCAAGATGATTATTAGTTGCATACATTCTATCAATAGCGATTTGATGATCATTTTGCGGAAGTTTTCCTGACATAACACATACTTTATTTATTTTTTTATTTTGTTTAAAAATACGTAAAGTGCTTTTGACTTCTTTTGTTTTTTCTTCTACAAAATAATGACGATATATTTTAACATCTTCTTTTTTTAATTCATTAAGCAACTGTTGATTTGCTTGTTGATAGAGTTCAAAATGCCCATTTTCAATATTATATTTTTCAAAACTTTGATTGTAACTTGTTAGCATACTGTTATCAGCCACTAAAAAGCCAGAAACAAATCCAATGGTTACTACCATAAAAAGAAAAATAGCTAAATATTTACCCCATTCTTCTTTTAATAATCTCAAAATTCTTTTATTTAAAGGATTCTTCATGATTTCACCTACCATTCTAATGATGCAGCAGGCACTTTAGTTTCATTTTTATATTCTTTTAATATATGTCCATCCTTAAATAAAATGACTTGATCAGCCATTAATTTAATAGCGTCATTATGAGTAACAATAATGATCGTATTACCATATTTTGAATTAACATCTTCTATTAATTTTAAAATTTCTTTAGATGTATGATAATCTAACGCTCCCGTTGGTTCATCACATAATAAAATATCAGGATTTTTAACGATAGCTCTACCAATTGCCGTTCTTTGTTGCTGCCCACCAGATAATTGATTTGGTAATTTATAACGATGTTCATAGATTCCCAAAGTTTTCATTAAATCATCAATATCCAAAGGACTTTTACTTAAATAAGCCCCTACTTCTATATTTTCTTTAACATTTAAATTAGGAATTAAATTATAAGATTGAAATACATATCCTAGATGTTGTCTTCTATATAATGTTAATGCTTTTTCTTTCATATCACTCATCGCATCACCATCTATGCTGACAACACCACTATCAGGAGAATCTATTCCTCCAATAATATTAAGTAACGTAGATTTTCCAGAACCAGATGGTCCTAATAATACACAAATGTTACCTTTTTCAATTGAAAAGTCTATCCCTTTTAATACTTCTGTTCTATTTTCTCCTTGTCCAAAACTCTTTTTCAAGTCTTGTATCTTAAGAAACATACTTACCCCTCCTCAATAGTTATCAATCGCTAACCGAAGGTGTTTAAGAAAATGCTTTTTCAAGCATTTAAATAGTATAGGGAATATTATAGGTTAGCGACGTCTAACTTAATGTTATTTTACTCTCTACATGATTTCTTGTCAATATTACAAAAAAAGAAGTATTGCCTATCATGACAATACTTCATCTTTTAGTAAAGATGTAGATGAACCAATCGAAAATACAAATGTCGAAGCATTATGAATAAAGGATGTTGTACTCACCGGTAATAAACCTATTGCCCCTAATACAATCAAACTACTATTTAACGCTACTATTTTTGTATAGTTTCGATGAATACGATTCATCAATAATTTTGATATTTGTTTAAAGACAACAATTTGTTCAAGATCAGAAGATGTAAGCGTCACATCAGCAAGTTCTCTTGCAATATCCGAACTATCTTGTAACGAAATAGAAACATCGGCTGATGATAATGCTGGTGTATCATTCACACCATCACCGACCATAACTACCGTTCTCCCTTCTTCTTTTAGTTTCTTAACAAATTGAGCTTTATCTTCAGGAAGCACTCCTGATAAATATTCATCTATATCTAGCTCATCAGCAATAAATCGGGCTGCGTTTTCACAATCACCAGTTAACATCACAATATGACTAAAACCACTTTTTCTAAGGTCTTGTATTGTTTGTTTTGCTTCTTTTTTAAGTGGATCATAAATACTAATAATACCCGCTAATTGTCCACCAATAGCAAGATAGATAAGAGAACTTGCTCCCTCACTTTGAAGTTGATCAATCAATTGTTCAATTTCTTGCGTCTTTTCAATATCTTCATCTTCAAAAATAAAATGATCACTACCAATAACTGCTCTTTGTTCATGATAGATTGTTGCAATACCATGGGCAATAATATATTCTACCTTAGCATGTTCTTCTTCATGATGAAGATTTTCTCTTTCAGCTTGTTTAACAATAGCATTAGCTACACTATGAGGAAAATGTTCTTCTAAACAGGCTGCAATTTTTAAAATTTCTTCTCGACTATAATTTTGTAGAGGGGTTACTTTTTTAACAAATGGTTCAGCATTTGTAAGTGTTCCTGTTTTATCAAAAACAATCGTATCGGCTTGTGCCATCATTTCCATGTATTTTCCACCTTTGACCATAATAGAATGACGGCTTGCTTCCTGCATGGCACTGATCACTGATATTGAAGTAGATAGCTTAATCGCACAGGAATAATCTACCAATAAAATAGATGTAGCACGAGATAAATTTCTTGTGAGTAACAATAAACCAAAGAACCCAATAAAGCTATAAGGCACAATTGCATCAGCTAAATGCTCTGCATCAGATTGGATACTTGCTTTTAATGACTCATTCGTATCAATTAAATCAACAATTTTATTAATACGACTTTCAAATTGTAAATTTCTAACTTTAACGTAAATTTTTCCTTCTTCTACCACTGTTCCAGCAAAAACACTACTTCCAGTCTTTACCATTTTACTTAATGGTTCTCCTGTAAAGCTTGCTTCATTGATCATTCCTTCACCTAAAACAACTTCACCATCTACCGGAACCATAGAACCCATTTGGACGATGACAGTATCTCCTTTTTGTAAAGAAGCCGTAGGAATTTGTTTTTCTACATCGTCTTGTAAGACCCAAACTTTATCAACATTAACAGCTAAAGTTTCTTTTAATTGTAATGTTGTTTTCTTTTTTGTGTAGTCTTCCAACAATTGAGAGATAGATAACAAGAACATAATGTTTCTTGCTGTATTCCATTGTTTAGATAGCAATGAAACTGTAATACTGGTTGCATCTAAAACAGGAACATCTACTCTTTTATGTCTTAAAGAATTCAATCCTTCTTTAAGATATTGGATAGCTTGGTATAAAGTTAAAGCATTTCTAATTGGAAAAGGTAAAAATAATTTAGATGCATATCTTGTTGCTAGCATTTTAGCAAATTGTTGAATGTATTGATCATTCACATTTCTTTGAACAACTAAATAATGATAATCAGATATTGTTTTTTTATAAGGCTCAATATCAAAACTTCTAATATCTAATTGTTTAATATTTTCTAATAATGCTGCTTTTTGATTAACATCATAAATAAATAATATACTTCCAGTTCGTTCATTGACTTCAACTTTATTAACTCCATCCCATTTAGATAAAGCAAAACGTAAAGCTAAAGCTTTATCTTGTGAAAATAAGTATCTTCCATAGCGAATTCTCATTCTCCCTGGAATATCATGAACAACCTGATACTTTAGCATAGATTATTCACCAGCTCTTTTATTTTTAGCTTCTTCGTAGATATCTTTAGCATCTTCTACGATTGTATCATATGTAGCCATAGCGTTATCTTTTACTTGCATACCAGAAGCAATTGATTTAACTGCCATTTTTCTAGCACAATCACTTTTAACAAAGCGAGTTCCTGCTACTGTAGCCACAACTCCTCCTACAAATGATAATAATGTTTTGTTTTTTAATAAATCTTTCATAATATACACTCCTTTTATCTTGTCAAAATCATGACTATTTTTTATTATCATACCACTTTTTTAATAATTCCTAGTGGTTTAATAACCAATAATGATAAAAACCAATTCTAAATAGAATTGGTTATCAACATAAGTGTTACAACAGATTCTATTTTTGTTATTTGTATTTATTCTTTTTTCTTATTTTTTCAATAATACTATAAATAATCACACCTATAACATAAATAACAATAACACCTAAAAACATATAAAACATTGATCCACTCGAATCACCCATGATGTTTCTCCTTCTTTTGGTCACGATAATAATCTTCTAAAGGAGATGAACATTGACTACATCCTGCACATATTCCATTACAACTATGACTATCTTTCTTTTTAAAGAAATGAGTATAAATCACCCATCCACAATAGGCACCGATTAATAATATAATAATGACATTAACCATAAACTCTCCTCCTTTAGTTAAAAATCCGGGTTAATATCCGGATTGAATTATGCTTCTACTGATCTCTTTGAGTAAACCTTTTGATCTTTATATGGATCAGGTCTAAATAACATATACAACATGAATGCAAGAACAACGAAGGCAACAACTGTCCAGAATCCAAATGTTCCGTATAATACTAATGATCCAATTTGATATACCATTAATGAAACAGCATAAGCAAATATATTTTGGAATAAGATAGCAAACCAGAACCATTTTCTATCATTTAATTCGTTAGCCATTGTTGAAATAGCTGCTAAACATGGTGAATCTAATAAGTTGAAGATTAAGAATGATAATGCAGCCATAGCTGTTGGGAACCATTTAGCAACACCACCAGCAACATTAATTGCATCTTCAGTATCTCCAGCAACATTTGCTAAAACACCCATTGTAGAAACGATAGCTTCTTTTGCTGAGAATCCAGTTAATGATGAAGCTACTGCTTGCCAGTTATCAAATCCAAGAGGAGCGAAGATTGGAGCAATAAATCCACCAATAACAGCGATTAAACTGTTTCCAGCATCTTTAACAATACCAAATGATCCACTTTCAAATCCAAATGTTGATAAGAACCAAATAACGATACAAGCAACAACTAAAATTGTACCTGCTTTAATTAAGAATGCTTTTAATCTTTCCCATACATGTAATAATACTGTTTTAACACTAGGAATATGATATTGAGGTAATTCCATAACGAATGGTGCAGGTTTACCTGAGAATGGTTTTGTTTTCTTTAAGATAATTGCAGCAACTAATACAGCAACAATTCCCATGAAGTACATAGCAGGAGCAATAAATCCTCCAGCTTTCCATCCAGCAACTTTACCAGCCATAACTCCACCTAATAAAGCAATAACAGGTAATTTAGCTCCACAAGGAATAAATGTAGCTGTCATAATAGTTAAACGACGATCGTTATCTTGTTCGATTGTTTTTGATGCCATAATAGCAGGAACCCCACAACCAGAACCAATTAATAATGGAATAAAGCTTTTTCCAGATAATCCAAAATATCTAAATACTCTATCCATAACGAATGCAATACGTACCATATATCCACAATCTTCTAAGATTGATAAGAATAAGAATAAGATTGCCATTTGTGGTGCAAATCCAATAACAGCACCAACACCACCAATAATACCATCTACGATAACAGCAGATAATAAACCACTTGCTCCAATAGATGATAAGAATCCAGCAACTGCATCTTGAATAGCTACAACAAAGACATCATTTGTCCAATCAGTAACAAATGTACCAACTGTTGTTACTGAAATATGATAAACAACGTACATAATAACTAAGAAAATAGGAATTCCTAAAAATCTATTTGTAACAATTTTATCAATTTTATCTGATAAAGTTAATTTTTCTTTTGGTTTTTCAACTGTTGTTGAAATAAGCTTTTGAATGTAAGTATAACGTCCATCAGTAACAACACTTTCCATATCATCATCAAATTCTTTTTCTAATGATGTTCTTAATGCTGCTACTTTTTCATTAGCTTGACTATCTAAAGTAATTTGATTCATTACTTTTTCGTCATTTTCTAATACTTTAACTGCATACCATCTTTTTTTATTAGCAGCAATTCTATTTGATAATAAAGGTGTTACTTCATTAATAGCTGCTTCAATTTTTTCATCAAAAACAGCACCTGGTAAAGCATGTTCAGATTTTTTAGCAACCTTAACTGCTTCATTAATTAATTCTTTTAAACCTTTACCTTTTAATGCTGATGTTTCAATAATTGGACATCCAAGAACCATAGATAAACGTTTAATATCAATCTTTAATCCTCTTTTAGCAATTAAATCAGCCATATTTAATGCAATAACAACAGGAACTCCTGTTTCAATTAATTGTGTAGTTAAATATAAGTTTCTTTCAATATTTGTTGCATCAACAATATCTAAGATAACATCAGGATCTTCATTTAATAGAAAATCACGACTGACAACTTCTTCTAATGTATAAGGTGAAAGAGAATAAATACCTGGTAAGTCAACAACAGTAATGTTATCTTCCTTATTCCCTTTAATTTTACCTTCCTTCTTTTCTACAGTAACCCCTGGCCAGTTACCAACATATTGATTAGCACCAGTTAAAGCGTTAAACATTGTTGTTTTCCCGCAGTTAGGATTACCTGCTAGCGCGAATTTAATATTCATCGTTCTATCCTCTCCTCATTACTTTACTTTCACTTCAACGCATTGTGCATCATTTTTTCTTACAGTAAGTTCATATCCTCTTACAGTAAGTTCGACTGGATCACCTAATGGAGCTACTTTTCTAATATAAAGTTCAACTCCCTTTGTGATTCCCATATCCATGATACGTCTTTTATAAGCGCCGTCACCTTCGATTTTAGTAACAATGACTGTACTCCCAACTTCCACTTCGTTAAGTTTCACAAACCATTCCCCTTTCTATCACTCTTTGCTAAATCATGATATGTTTTGCCATATCTTCATTAATCGCAATTCGAGAATCTTTGACATTAACAATAACATTTCCACCAATTGTAGATAAAACCGTTACTTGTTCACCAACAATGAAACCAAGATTATTTAAAAATCTTCTTGTTTCTTCATTACCGCCAATTCTCGTAATTGTTCCAACTTCTCCATTGTTTAACATTGTTAAAGGCATCTTTATTCCCTCCTCAAAGATTACTCTATGCTAATTTGATTAGTAAAGGCTAACTTGATATCCAAAAAAAATTAGTTAGTCCTTCCTAACTTCACCTATAATATATGCCTCTTGATATATTTTGTCAATAAAAAAAGTTAACATTAACTAACTTTGTTTCATACATGAAACACAAACACAAAATGAAAACCTTTTCAACTTATCTATACAATAAAAATGTATCTCCGTTGTCTTTTATTAATTATTTATGATACAATAATAAAAAGAGGTGATAACATGCATTTACAAGAATCTGGAGAAATGTATCTAGAAACAATTTACGTTCTAGCAAATAGAAATAAAGATGTTCGTTCAATAGATATAGCAAGAGAACTTAACTATTCTAAGCCAAGTGTCTCAAGAGCCATGAGCATCTTAAAAAAAGATGAATATATTGATGTCGATAGTAAAGGATACATTGTCTTAACTCAAAAAGGACTTGAAGTTGCATCTCGTATTTATGATCGTCATGACACTCTATCTGCTTTCTTTGAAAGTTTAGGTGTAAGTCACGAAACTGCTGTTAACGATGCATGTCGCATTGAGCATGTTATTAGTGATGAGACAATGCAACGAATTAAAGATACAATGAGTAAATAAAAAGATTTATCATTAAGCTCATACTTGATGATTAAGAGGTACATCATGTACCTCTTTTTTATACTATAAAATAAAAATCAGAAGAATATCACTACCGGATAACTCTTCTGATTTCATTATGTCATTTTAAACCAATGACATGATCTAACGATCTGTTGTTTATTTATTTAAAATTCTTATAGATGGTTGTGAAAAGGATTTGGCTAAATTGTAGTTCTATAAGAATATTAAATCAAGACGATGGAGCATATAATAACACTCATTTGAATAAGTAATGTTATGATGCTCCATTTTAATTTCTGTTTCATCATCATATCACTCTTTCTCGTTAGTCTTAACTAACTACACTTGTATGTTAGCACAGGCTAACTTAAGTGTCAACTAATTTATATATTTTTTTATTTCCTTATTATTTACAAACAAAATTGAGTAACATATATCTTTTCTGATAAGATTCATATATAATATTCTTTAATAATACAATGAAGGAAAGAGAGGTGAAAATATGCCAAGACCAGGAACTGGCGGAGGGGGACATCGTTCATCTGGTGGACATTCAAGCAGCCGTGTTGGGGGCGGTCATCATGTAGGTAGTTCATCTAGCAGACCTACAGGAAATCACAGTTCTTCACACGGATTTGGTGGTGGATACTATCACGAACCACCTAGATGGGGATATCATGGTTATCATCGTAATGTCTATTCAAGCTCATCAAGTGGTTTAGGAACTTTAATTGCTTGTTTAGTTATTTTTGTAGTTATTATTTTTGGATTCTTTATGATGAGTAGTGAAGATAAGCCAACTTCAACTATTAATAGAGAAAAAATTGAAAATCCCGTAGCTTATGACAATAACTGCATTAAAGATGAGTTAGGATATATTGAAAACCAAGCAAAGCTTTCAAAGAATCTTAAAAATTTTTATAACAAGACAGGCATCCAACCTTACATTTATTTAAAGAGCTATGATGAAACACTTACAAGTGACAGCCAAAAAAATGATTATGCACAAAATTGGTATGATCAAAATATTGATAATGAAGATACCTTCTTATTTATTTATTTTGGAGAACAAAATTCTAATGAAGTAGGTTATATGTCATATGTCAATGGAAAACAAGTGACATCAGTTATGGATAGTGAAGCTGTTGATATTTTTTGGAACTATGTAGATCGTTACTGGACAGATGATTCACTTTCTACAGTAGATGTTTTTACAAAAACATTTAATTCAACAGCTAAAACAATTATGACAAAATCAACAACCTCTAAGGATATTATTAAAATCGTTTGTATTATTGTTGGAATTGTCATTGTCATTGGTGGTGTGATTTACATCTTACGCATGAAATTTAAACGTGATAAAGAAAAAGCAAAAGAAACAATTGAGATTTTAAAAACGCCTCTTGATAAATCAGATGAATTAAGAGACAAATATTTAAACGAAGAAAGGAAAGAATAAACATGGGAATTTTAACAAGATTTACAGATATTATGAAAAGCAACATTAACGCTTTATTAGACAAATGTGAAGATCCAGCAAAAATGATTGATCAAACATTAAGAGATTTAAGAGAAGATCTTGCTGAAGTAAAAAAAGAAACAGCTAATATTATTGCTGATGCAAAAAGCGCAGATCGCCAAGTCAAAGAATGTGAAGCAGATATCGCTAAATATACTACTGCTGCTCAAAATGCATTAAAAGCAGGAAATGAAGATGATGCAAGAACGCTTATCGCTAAAAAACAACAATATGAAAATAATCTCATTTCTTACAAAAAAACACAAGAACTTACTAACGCTAACGCTGATAAAATGCGTCTAATGCATGATAAATTAGTTAACGATATTGAAACATTAGAAGCAAAAAGAGACGCTATTAAAGCTACTGTTGCTTCTGCAAAAGCACAAGAACATATAAATAAAATTGTATCCGGTGGCGATAAAGCTAAATCATCTATGGAATCATTTGAACGTTATGAAAAGAAAGCTGAAAAAATGTTGGATGCGGCAACTGCTGAAGCAGAGTTAAATGCACATACAAGTGCAGCTTCATCCCTTGCAGATAAATACACATCAAATGGAAGCGACACTTCAGTTGAAGATGAATTAGCAGCAATGAAAGCCAAATTAGGTTTATAACATTTCAAGAATATACATTTGTATATTCTTTTTTTTGTATTATAATGTCGTCGAGGTGAAACTATGAATAAGAATAACTATCATACCCATACATCCAGATGTTTTCACGCTATTGGACAAGATGAAGAATATGTACAGGCAGCCATTCAAGCTGGTATACAAGAACTTGGTTTTTCTGATCATACCCCTTGGCATTATCATTCTTCTTTCAAGGCAACAATGCGTATGCCTGAAAGTCAATTAGATGATTATATTCAAAGCATTCGAACTCTTAAAGAAAAATATAAAAATCAAATTTCTATTAAAATTGGTTTAGAATGTGAATATTTTGAAAGATACATGCCTTGGCTTGAAAAAATGCTTAAGGATAAAAAGATTGATTATATTATTTTAGGAAATCATTATCAAGATACAGATGAAAACCACGTTTATTTTGGTTTTCCTCTTTCTAAAGATCAACTAACAAGTTATGTTGATCACTGTATTAAAGCCATTGACAGTGGTTTATATAGTTATATTGCTCATCCTGACCTTGCCCATTATGATACAAAAAGTGAAGAATATAAAAAAGAGATGTCCCGTTTATGTAAATATGCAAAAGAACATCATATGCCTTTAGAGTTTAATTTACTAGGATATAAAGATCATCGTCATTATCCTCACCCTGATTTTTGGAAGATTGCAAGTTATTATCAAAATGACGTGATTATTGGCTTTGATGCACATCATCCTGATAGTTTAAAGGATAACAAAATATATGAAAAAGCCTATCAATATCTACAAACACTTGATGTTCATATAATTGATACAATTTCTTTTTTAACCGATAAGTAAAAAGAGTTGGATTTATCATCCAACTCTTTTATTATTATTTTTTAAAATCTTCAATCATTTTTAATCCTTGGTCAAGTACTTTTCCACCATCCATCATACCATATGTTCTCATATCAATAACATCAACTGGAATAGCGTTCTTTACTTGTTCTCTAATACCATTTAAACGGAAACGAACTTGTGGTCCAATTAAGATAACATCAGCTGGATCAGCTTCATATTCACTTAATAATTGGCTTTCACTTACCGCCCAAATTTTTGCATCTAATCCTCTTTTTTCTGCTTCTTTTTGCATACGAGTTACAAGTAAACTTGTTGACATACCTGCACTACAAGCTAACATAATTTTTACCATAAAAAATACCTATCCTCCTTAATTTCATTATACAACTTTCATTCTTTAGATGAAAGCGGTTTATGATGATAAATTAAAAAACTAACCATTTTATTGTGAACCCCAAAAGTTGGACTTAAATTTTAAATCGATTATA